>NZ_JAGTPI010000026.1:0-76581 GCF_021147825.1 Pseudomonas quasicaspiana | reverse complement strand
GACGAGATATTCATCGACTGACAGACCGAATCGCGGGCAAGCGCGCTCCTGCAGATCCCCGCTTGCTTCACGACGGCGTGGTGTCAGGGACGCCGGGGCAGCGCATACAAAAATGCGCTGCATGCCGGTGCTTTCAACGTCCCGAATTATTGGAATGACGCCGCGAGTTTATTTCGCTTGTGGGTGATTGGCCTTACTCGCTTATATAGGGGCAATCTCTCTCGGCAGAAAACTGGTCATGAGTCGCGAAAACATCAGCCAATCCATTTCTCATGTTCATCCGCTGACGCTGTCCCACGGCAGAAACGCCGAAGTGTGGGATACCGACAACAAGCGCTACATCGACTTTGTTGGCGGCATTGGCGTGCTTAATCTGGGGCACACCAATCCGCACGTTGTAGCGGCCATTCAGGATCAGGCCACGAAACTCACGCATTACTGCTTCAACGCGGTGCCTCACGAACCCTATGTCAGGTTCATGGACAAACTGGAGCAGTTCGTCCCGGTGTCTTATCCACTCAGCGGCATGCTCACCAATAGCGGCGCAGAAGCGGCAGAAAATGCGCTGAAGATCGTGCGCGGGGCCACGGGCAAAACCGCAGTCATTGCCTTTGACGGTGGCTTTCATGGCCGCACCCTGGCGACGTTGAACCTCAATGGCAAGGTCGCTCCGTACAAGCAAAAAGTCGGAGTATTGCCGGGCCCGGTGTTTCACATTCCGTACCCGAGCAAAGACAACGGCGTGACCACCGAGCAAGCGCTCAAAGCCATGGACCGCTTGTTCAGCGTCGAGATCGATGTGAGCGACGTCGCGTGTTTTATCTTTGAAGCAGTTCAGGGGGAAGGCGGTTTTCTAGCCATGGAGCCTGACTTCGCCCAGGCGCTGCGCCGGTTCTGCGATGAAAAAGGCATTCTGCTGATTGCCGATGAAATCCAGTCAGGCTTCGGGCGTACCGGGCAGCGCTTTGCCTTCACCCGGCTGGGTATCGAGCCCGATCTGATTTTGCTGGGCAAGAGCATCGCTGGCGGCATCCCGATGGGCGCCGTGGTGGGTCGCAGAGAATTAATGGGCTCGCTGCCCAAAGGCGGCCTTGGCGGCACGTACTCCGGCAACCCGATTGCGTGTGCGGCGGGCATCGCCAGCCTCGACCAGCTGAACGACGCGAACCTTTCCGCCTGGGGCGAGATGCAGGAAAGCATGATCGTCAGCCGTTACGAATCCTGGCAGGCCAAAAAGCTGTCGCCTTATCTGGGACGCTTGACGGGCGTTGGGGCCATGCGCGGTATTGAGCTGATCACCGCCGATGGGGCACCCGGTACTCAGCAACTGGCGCAACTGCTGGAAACGGCTCGTAAAGAAGGTTTGTTGCTGATGCCGAGTGGCAAGTCGAGACACATCATCCGCTTGCTGGCGCCATTGACGATCGAGCCAGAGGTGTTGCGCGAGGGGCTGGATATTTTTGAGCGGTGTCTGGTTGGGTTGAAGTAACCATCAATTTCTACAGACTGCATGAGTACCTGTGGGAGCGAGGCTTGCCCGCGATTCAGGCAACCCGGTGCATCAGGTAAACCGAGGTGCCTGAATCGCGAGCAAGCTCAGCTCCCACATAGGATGACGTTGATAAACGCGAGCGACGCCCTAGTGCGAATAACAGGAGATTCCCCGCAATGACAGCTTCAAGCTTCGCAAACCGTGACGAGATCCGTGCCAGTTTTTCTCGAGCCATGTCGGACATGTACAAGACCGAGGTGCCACTCTACGGCACGCTGATGGAACTGGTCGCGGACACCAACGACGGTGTGCTGGCGAGCAATTCGCAGGTTGCGCAAAGCTTGAAGCTGACCGGTGAAATCCAGCGGCTGGACATGGAGCGCCATGGGGCAATCCGTGTCGGCACCGCCACTGAGCTGGCGACCCTGAGCCGCCTGTTCGCGGTCATGGGCATGGAGCCGGTGGGCTATTACGACCTGACACCCGCTGGCGTGCCGGTGCACTCAACCGCCTTTCGTGCCGTACATGAACACGCTCTGCAAGTCAGTCCGTTTCGGGTGTTCACATCGTTGCTGCGTCTGGAGCTGATCGCCAATCCCGAGCTGCGCGACTTCGCCAGCCAGGTGCTAAGCAAACGCCAGATCTTCACCCCGCGTGCGCTGGAGTTGATTGAAAAGTCTGAACTGGACGGCGGCCTGACTGACGCCGATGCACAAGACTTCGTCGAGCAAGCACTGGAAACTTTTCGCTGGCACAGCACCGCCACGGTGAGCCTGGATCAGTACAAACAACTGAACGCCCAACACCGTCTGATCGCGGACGTGGTGGCGTTTCATGGCCCGCACATCAATCACCTGACCCCGCGTACGCTGGACATCGACACGGTGCAGGACGGCATGCCCAAAAAAGGCATCACGCCTAAAGCCGTGGTCGAAGGACCGCCGCGCCGCAACTGCCCGATCCTGTTGCGCCAGACCAGTTTCAAAGCGCTGGAAGAGCCCATCACGTTTATCGGCCAGTCTGCCAATGAAGCAGGCAGCCACTCGGCGCGCTTCGGTGAAATCGAACAACGTGGCGCAGCCCTGACGCCCAAAGGCCGCGAGCTTTACGACCAGTTGCTGAATGAAGCCCGGGACGCGCTGGGTGAATTCCCCAACGAGGGCAATGCCGTGCGTTACGCCGAACTGCTGGGAACCGCGTTCAAGGCGTTCCCGGACAGCCACGAAGAAATGCGTGATCAGGACCTGGCGTACTTCCGCTACTTCGCCACTGAACAAGGCATCGCAGCGGGTGCAAGTATTCAGCAAGGATCAAGCCTTGAGCAGTTGATCAGCGCGGGCTACGTACACTTCGAACCATTGGTTTACGAAGACTTTTTGCCGGTGAGTGCGGCGGGGATTTTCCAGTCCAACCTGGGCGATGACGCGCAGTCTCATTACGGCACCAGCTCCAATCAGCAGGATTTCGAGCGGGCACTGGGTCGTAGCACCATCAACGAGCTTAAGCTCTATGCCGATACACAGCGCCGCTCGTTACGGGAGTGCTCGCAAGCGCTGGGCATCGCACCGTTGGCCTGACGTGGGAGTCGCACAGCAGATTAATCCTGTAGGAGCTCACCGAGGTTACGAGGCCAGCGATGGCGGAGTGTCAGACAAACCGCCATCGCAGCCTCGCGGTGCTCGTCAGCTCCTACGGATATCTTATATAGCCTGGACTGATCAACCCCGCCGACGCTGCCACTCATCGGCGACATCGCCCATGGTCTTGGGGATGTCATTGCGTATCCAGGCCATGAAATCCCGGTCGAATTTGAATTTTTCACCGCATTGTTCAAGCATGAAACGCCGAACGTTCTGGGTGTTTTTGTAAGTCTTGTCCACGGGCGTGGCGCGGGTGATGGTGTTGCTGTGCCAGTCGGTGGGCATGGAAATATCCTCAAATCGGTGGAGATCCTGTGGGAGCGAATTCATTCGCGAAGACGTCGGATCAATCGATGAGAATGTATCGGATGTAACGGCCCTTTCGCGAATGAATTCGCTCCTACCGGACCGCTATTCCTGCCTTACAGAATCACCCGCAAACACTGCCCCGCGTGATACAGGTTGAAGCCCGTTTCATAAGCCAATGCCCGCACGCCTGCGCTTTTCAGCTCTGGAGCCGGGGCAAACGGGATCGGCAACACGTCCGGATCGTCCTTGGTCAAAAAGTCCGCGAATGCCTTGCCCATGACGGTGCCCGTGGTGTTGCCTCGTCCGTTGTAGCCATTGGCGGCCACCAGCCCCGGTGCAGGTTCGAACAGTTTGACCATGTGATCCGGGGTGAAATCAATGCAGCCCGTCCAGTGCATTTCCCATCGGACTTTGCCCAGTTGCGGGAAGTAATGGCTCTGGATGCGATCCGCCCAACTGCTGATGAACCAGTCGGGCTTGTTGTTCATCTTGCCCATGCTGCCGAGGATCAAGCGACCTTCGTTGTCGCGACGAATACTGCTCAACACCAGGCGCGTATCCCACGAGCCCTGCCCGTGCTTGAGCACTTCATCCGCAGCACTTGAGGTCAGTGGTTCGGAGGCGACGTTGTAGTAGTAACCCTTGAAGAAATTCTGCTTGATGCCCGCCCACTCGCCTTCGGTATAAGCGCCGGTTGAGACCACGACTTTGTCAGCCGAAACCGTACCGCCCGCCGTATTGACCAGCCAGCCAGAGCCTTCGCGAGTGACAGCCTGCACGGGCGAGTTCTGGAAAATCTGCCCGCCGAGCTTGAGCACCGTTTCTGCTAACCCAACGGTGTAGCCCATCGGATTGATGGTGCCTGCGCGGCGGTCCAACAAGGCGGTGGGGATTTTGTCAGTGCCGCAGTATTCACGGCACTTGGCACCGGTCAGCAGTTCGACGTCAGCACCGCGACGCTTCCACTGATCGTGACGGGCCTGGATGTCTTTGGCGCCATTGGCGTTGTGGGCCATGTGCAAGGTGCCGTCGTGACGGGCCTGACAGTCGATGGCGTATTTTTCGATCAGGTCGAAGACCAGTGCAGGCGCGAGGCCCATGACCGTGTTGAATTTCTCCCCCACGCCGGGGCCGAGCACCGCAGCAGCATCATCGGGCGCAATCCAGCTACCGGCATTGACCAGCCCGACATTACGCCCCGAGCCGCCCGTGCCGATGCGTGAAGCTTCCAGCAACGCGACGGACTTGCCGCTTTCCAGTAAATGCAATGCGGCAGACAAACCTGTGATACCGCCACCGATCACGCAGACATCGACCTTGAGTGCACCGCTCAGGGGTACCGATTGAATCTGACGAGTCGTGACTTGTTCCCACAAACACTTTTCACGCAACTGATCCATCTCGAACTGATCCCCGCCAGAACTGCACACGAAAATAATCTGCTTCATTCTTGATCCGATGCAAGGGCAATACCAAACGACCTTTACTCCGGATATCAGTCGGTTTCGGCATGATCCGGACGCTGATGGTTTAGACCTGTGTGCGGCCCTACGGGCTGACGTGAGTCAGTGGGAGCAGAGCTTGCTCGCGATAAGGCTGGAAGCGACCTGAAGTGAATCGAGTTCAGTCTTATCGCGAGCAAGCTCTGCTCCCACAATTCAACTGTCTCGAAATATCCAGGTGACATTAAAACGCTACTACTGGAACCGCAAAACGGCGTTTTTCTCGTATTGAAAACAGGTCGTTTCGGCCAATGAATACGGGAATATTACGTTCATCGGATAGGTAATTTTTATGTAGCTCATTTGCCATTTTCGGTGCAGGATTTTTCCGACGTTTTCAGCCGCCGTTGACTCGGCGTTTCGTTCACCCCACTGATGGAGATGCTTACCGATGCTAATCCAAATAGAAGAAGGGACTCACGGCGCCAATTGGGTCGTGAAGCTGGACAACTACCCCGTCAAATGTCGCAGCAGGGATGAAGCCCGCGAATTTGCTGAAAAAATGAAATCACGAATCAATGCCCCGCACTCGTTGCCCGGCAGGTTCAGCTCTACATCGGTCAACCAGACGGCGGCGCATGTCGGTTGAGATCAGGTTTGAATAACAGGAATAAAAAAGCCCGGCTTACTCGCCGGGCTTTCCATTTCTACGACATCCTTTTCACATGATTTTCACGGCGGCGCTTTTAACCTAGCGTCACTCCTGTTGAATCTCCTGGCCCGCCTCGTAGCGGGTCTTTTTTTGTCTGGCGTTTGAGAATGGGACCTGTAGCTGCCGAAGGCTGCGATAGCGGCGCGTCAGGACAAGCGTTTCGCAGCCTTCGGCAGCTCCTACAGGAAACCCATTTCATCCGGCTCTGAAAACCTACTGCGCAGTGCTCACAGCCTCATTGCTGGCGACGGTTTTGCTGTTGACCAACGCCGCCTCGCCCAGCACTGCAAGCCGGTCCGATCGACTGCCATCCATGACTTCGCTGCTCCAATGCCCCGTCATCGCTGCCATCCAGGCAAACAAAAACAGCGCCACACCTTGCAGGGCCCATCTCGCGATCATCGGCATAGCACTTCTCCCTTTCCAGAATTCAATGCGCTGATGTAAACAGCTAAGCATTGCAAAAGGGTTTCACTGCTGACGAAGATGAAAGTATTTGTAAGAAGAAATTTCAAGAATCGGCTGTGGTCAGTAGTTCACAGATTCTACGAAAGGCCACACCGCATGAAGTTTTCCCAATTTGCCCAAGGGCTGTCCAAGTGGGCAGGCAGCGCACGAACGTTCATGGCTGCGATTGCCCTGATTTGCCTGTGGGCAATCACCGGTCCCTGGTTTCACTACAACGATACCTGGCAGCTGATCATCAATACGTCCACGACCATCATCACCTTTCTGATGGTGTTCCTGATTCAGAACACTCAGAACCGCGACAACGATGTACTGCATATCAAGATCGACGAACTGCTGCGCGTGACCAAGGACGCGCAAAACGCCTTGCTGAGCCTGGACAAGCTGGATCACAAAGAACTTCGTGCACTGCGCAAGGAATACAAAGCGATTGGTGATATCGAGGCTCTCGGCTCCCCGGCCAAAAGCGAGCCTTGATGCAACGGCCCGGCGGTCAGCGCCGGGGAACTCTACAACCGCCCCTCCGTTCATAAAACAGGTAGTCGACGTATAAAAAACCTAGTAGCGAGCCATTGGCCTACACAGGGAGTCGTCCATGAGCGGATCCGGATCTAGCACTGAAAAAGCTGCTGTAGTTCTTCTGCCTACCCACAAAAAACTGGCCACACATGAAGTCGTAGTGCATCAGAAACTGGCCGAGAAAATCGCGACTTTATTGGGTTGTGAATTTCTCGGGCTATACGACAACGCCATCCACAAGGGCATGAATCTTTACTTCATCCCGTCTGACACCTTGATTGGCAAACAACAAAACATCGCCCTAAACATCCAGTCTTTCGACGACCTGTTCGGTGGTTTGATCGCCGAGCCATTTATGGCCACCAAGGCCATTTCCCATCCCCTGCTGGATGAAGCCACGGCGCAGCCTCCCGGCTGGTCACGGCAAATCCACGAGGATGCGGCTGATTCAGTGCTCGCAGGTTTTACCGTTTTTAATGAAGCCGACGCATTGCGTGCCGGTGAGCGAGTATTGGCCAACGGAGCGGCGCGGATCAAACCCGTGCTGGCGACGGCTGGACGTGGGCAGATCGTGGTCACTGATCAGGGCCAACTCCAGGCCGCGATTGCCGAGCAAGCCATGGAAGAGGTCGCAACATGGGGTCTGGTGATCGAAGAAGACCTAACTGACGTTATCACCCTGAGTGTTGGCCTGGTGCAGGTTGCCGGGATCACCGCCAGTTATCACGGCACCCAATGCCTCACTGAGGACAACAAGGGCGAAACGGTTTATGGCGGCTCCACGCTGTGGATTGTGCGCGGCGGTTATGAAGCGCTGCTTGCGCTTGAGCTGGATGAGCCCGTTCGCCGCGCCGTGACTCAGGCCATGCACTACGAGAACGCGGCGCTCAAACATTTCCCCGACTTCATCGCCTCAAGGCGCAACTACGACATTGCTCAAGGCACCAACGCCAAAGGCGAACGCTGCTCCGGCGTACTGGAACAATCCTGGCGAATCGGTGGTGCGAGCCCTGCTGAGGTTGAAGCTTTACTGGCTTTTGCGGCCGATCCAGCCCTGCAACGTATCTGTGCCTCGACTCACGAAATATACGGCGAAACCACGATCCCGGCCGACGCCAGCGTTCTTTACGAAGGCGATGATCCTGAAGTTGGTTTCATCAGCAAATTCACAAAGGTCAGACCTTATGAGTGTAAGCAGTGAAAGCATTGAGATTGCAGTAGATGGCCAATCCATTTCCGGAACGATCCTGACCCCTGGCGCGAAGATCCCCGGCATTTTGTTCGTCCACGGCTGGGGCGGTAGTCAGCAAAGGGACTTGGCGCGAGCCAAAAACATCACAGGTCTGGGATGTGTGTGCCTGACGTTTGACCTGCGCGGGCACGAGGGCACTCACGAAATGCGTAGCAAGGTATCCCGGGAACAAAGCCTGGCGGATTTGCTCGCTGCCTACGACCGACTGGTCAGCCACCCTGCGGTCGACAGCGATGCCATCGCCGTCATTGGCAGCAGCTATGGCGGTTACCTGGCAACCATCCTCAGCTCCATGCGCCCGGTCAAATGGCTGGCGTTGCGTGTACCCGCGCTGTATTGGGATGCCGACTGGGAAATGCCCAAGCAGGAACTGGATCGCGACAAGCTGGCCCATTACCGCCGCTCTGCGGTGACTGCCGCTGACAACCGTGCGCTTGCAGCCTGCAAAGAGTTTCACGGGGACGTGCTGCTGATTGAGTCCGAACAGGACGACTATGTGCCCCACGCGACGTTGATGAGCTATCGCAGTGCGTTCGAACAGGCCCACTCGCTAACCTATCGCCTGGTGGACGGCGCCGACCACGCGTTGAGCAGCGATCTGAGCCAGAGTATGTACAGCTCGATGTTGACCAACTGGATCAGTGAGATGGTCATCGGCGCTCGTCTTGTGGATTACCCGCACCATTCGGCGAAGTATTCCTGACAGCCATAAACCTATGTAGGAGCTGCCGCAGGCTGCGATAGCGATTATTCAGCTACACCACCCGCTATCGCAGCCTTCGGCAGCTCCTACATTTGGCTTTTAGACCGCTGTAGCGCTACTCATCCCCGGCACCAGAATCACCTTGCGGCAATCCTCCTGCTTCTTGTCGAAGATCTTGTAACCCTCGGCGGCATCTTCCAGCGACATGCGATGGGTAATGATCGCCTCTGGCGCAAGCGCCCCGCTTTCGATGTGTTCGAGCAATTCAGGCAGATAACGCTGCACATGGGTCTGGCCCATTTTGAACGTCAGGCCTTTGTCGAACGCGTCGCCGAACAGGAAGCCATGGATGAAACCGGCGTAGACACCCGGCACGCTCACCACGCCACCGCGTCGCACAGCGGCGATGCATTGGCGCAAAGCCTTGCCACTGCTGCCTTCAAGCTTCAGGGTCGCAAGAATGGTTTCAGTCGTGCTGCCCTTGGCTTCAAACCCGACCGCATCGATCACGCCATCCACGCCGCGCATGCCACGGGTCTGCTTGATGATGGTGTCAGCGGGATCATCGTCTTCATCGAAGTTGATCGGGATCACGCCGTAAGTGCTTTGTGCGTAGGCCAGGCGATACGCGTGGTGATCGACCATGAAGATTTTCTCGACGCCCAGCATTCTTGCGCAAGCAGCGCTGAGCAACCCCACTGGCCCGGCACCGTAGATCGCCAGACTCGAACCCTGGCCTACGCCGCTGTTGAGCACCGCTTGCCACGCAGTCGGCAGGATATCGGAAAGGAACAACACCTTGTCGTCGGACAGCGTGCCCGGCACTTTGAAAGGGCCGGTGTTGCCTTTAGGCACGCGCACGTACTCAGCTTGCCCACCTGGAATACCGCCATACAAATGGCTGAAACCAAATAACGCAGCCCCAGGCGGAATGGACTTCTTGTTCAGAATTGCACCGCGTCCGGTGTTGGTGGTTTCGCATGCTGCGAACTGGTCCAGCTGGCAGAAAAAGCAACTGCCGCAGGCGATGACAAAGGGGATAACAACCCGGTCGCCAGGCTTGACCGTGGTGACCTGTGAACCCACCTCCTCAACGATACCCATGAACTCATGGCCAAAAATATCGCCCGATTCAGTGGCTGGAATCTTGCCGCGATACAGATGCAGGTCAGAGCCGCAAATCGCCGTGGCGGTGACCTTCAACAGAATGTCATCGACTTCTTGAATAACCGGATCAGGAACGGTATCGACCCGAACATCATTAGACCCGTGATAAGTCAGTGCGCGCATTTTTCTCTCCTTGCAGGCGATAAGGCCAGTCGGGCAAAAGCACCCGGAACTAACAAGGGAGAACCGAAAGAATATGTAAGTTCAGAGGGCCTTAAAGCAAAGATGACCAGTGGTTAATCTCGTCGCCGTCGGGCTGGGAGTTTGAACTTGGCGGGGAAGATTTATCTAAGCTCGCTTTCGCGAGGCAGGCGCAGTTCCTTGTGGGAGCCGGGCTTGCCCGCGATAAGGGCGACGCGATTCATGCGAGACCGAGTTACCCTTATCGAGGGCAAGCCCGGCTCCCACAGGAAAGACAGCGCTGATATCAGGTAATCGGCGCAGGGTTGAACAGGGTGATGTCGTTGTGCAAACGGTAATGCTCGGTCCAGGTCTTTTTCTTGCCGCTGGCCACGTCCAGATAGAAATGGAACAGTTCCCAGCCAAGGTCTTCAATCGTTGCACGACCGGTTGCAATACGGCCGGCATCAATGTCGATCAGATCAGGCCAACGCGTCGCCAGCTCTGTACGGGTCGATACCTTGACCACCGGAGACATCGCCAGACCATACGGCGTACCGCGCCCGGTGGTGAACACGTGCAGGTTCATCCCGGCCGCCAGTTGCAGGGTGCCGCAGACAAAGTCACTGGCCGGTGTGGCACAGAAAATCAGGCCTTTGCGCTTGAAGCGTTCGCCAGGGCCCAGCACGCCGTTGATGGCGCTGTTGCCCGACTTGACGATCGATCCCAGGGATTTCTCGACAATGTTCGACAACCCGCCCTTCTTGTTACCCGGTGTGGTGTTGGCGCTACGGTCCGCCTCGCCTTTCGCCAGATAGCGGTCGTACCAGTCCATTTCCCGAACCAGCTCTTCGGCCACTTCCTGAGTCTCGGCGCGGGACGTCAGCAAGTAGATGGCATCGCGTACTTCGGTCACTTCCGAAAACATCACGGTAGCGCCTGCGCGCAGCAGCAAGTCCGAGGCGTAACCCAATGCCGGGTTGGCGGTGATGCCAGAAAACGCATCGCTACCGCCGCATTGCATGCCCAGAATCAACTCTGAGGCGGGCACGGTTTCACGACGTCGCAGATCAAGCTTCTTCAAGCGCACTTCAGCCAACTCCATGATCTGCTCGATCATTTCGTTGAAGCCATGGCTGGAGTCCTGCAGGCGATACATCCATTGATCGCTGAGATCCACAGACAGATCGTCTTCGTGCATGACCTGCCCGGCTTGCAATTTCTCGCAGCCCAGCCCAATCACCAACGCCTCGCCACCCAGGTTCGGGTTGCGCGCAAGGTTACGCACTGTGCGGATCGGGATGTAAGCGTCGGTCGCGGTGATAGCCACACCACAACCGTAAGTATGAGTAAGCGCCACCACGTCATCGACGTGGGGGTACTTGGGCAACAGCTCTTCGCGGATGCGCTTGACCGCATGATCAAGCACCCCGGTCACGCACTGCACAGTGGTGGTAATGCCCAGAATGTTACGCGTGCCGACAGTACCGTCGGCGTTGCGATAGCCTTCAAAGGTAAAACCTTCCAGCGGTGCGCCTCTTTCCGGCACCGCGTCTGACATCGGCAGGCTGTCCAGCGCCGGTGCCGATGGCATACGCAGTTGATCTTCCCTGACCCAACTGCCCCGAGGAATCGGCTGCAGGGCATAACCGATGGTGTGTCCGTAACGGATGATCGGCTCGCCTTCAGCGATATCGACGGTGTTGACCTTGTGGCTCTGCGGAACGTTATCGATGGTCACCAGACCATTATCAAATTCGGTACCGGCAGGCACACCCTGGTCGTTGACTACTACCACCACGTTATCCAGCTCATGGAGCCGGATGTAGCGCGGGGAGTCGGCATGTTGAATCAGGTTCATCACGGTTTCCTCAGGATTTAGCTTGAGAAAGGTCGCTGGCTTCGCCAGTCAATGGCCCCTCGGTTGGAGGCTCTGTCAGTTCAACGCGTTTGATCTCGCCAACAATGAAGATGTAGCTGAACACCGCAACCACTGCGTTGGCACCCACAAACACCAGGGCCCATTTGAACGAGCCAGTGGAGCTGATGATGTAGCCAATCACGATAGGCGTGGTGATCGAAGCAATGTTACCGAAGGTATTGAACAGGCCACCGCTCAAACCGGCGATCTGCTTCGGCGAAGCGTCGGACATCACCGCCCAGCCCAGTGCGCCCACACCTTTACCGAAGAACGCCAAGGCCATGAAGCCGACGACCATCCACTCGATATCAACGTAGTTACAGGCAACGATGGTGGTCGACAGAAGCAGGCCGCCGATGATCGGTGCTTTGCGAGCGAAGGTCAGCGAGTGGCCTTTGCGCAGCAGGTAGTCGGAAATCACGCCGCCCAATACACCACCGATGAAACCGCAGATTGCTGGCAACGAGGCGATCATGCCCGCCTTGAGGATGGTCATGCCACGTTCCTGAACCAGGTAAACCGGGAACCAGGTCAGGAAGAAATAGGTGATGCCGTTGATGCAGTACTGGCTCAGGTAGATGCCGAGCATCATGCGGTTGGTCAGCAGTTGACGGATGTAGTCCCATTTCGGGCCGCCGCTTTTGCCTTTACCTTTGTCCTGATCCATATCGACCATGCCGCCGTTGTCGGCGATGTGATCGAACTCTTCCTTGTTGATGCGTGGATGTTCGCGCGGGCTGTAGATAACTTTCATCCAGACCGCCGAGAACACGATACCGATGGCACCCATCACGACGAACACATGCTGCCAGCCGAATTTGTAAACGATCCAGCCCATGAGCGGAGCGAACAGCACGGTGGCGAAGTATTGTGCGGAGTTGAAGATCGCAGAGGCAGTACCGCGCTCGGCAGTCGGGAACCAGGCCGCAACGATGCGCGCGTTACCAGGGAAGGAAGGCGCTTCGGCCAGACCCACCATGAAACGCAGCATGAACAGCACGATGACCGCGGAGCCAATGCTGAACTCGCCAACATAGCCTTGCAGCAAGGTGAACAGCGACCAGGTAAAAATGCTTAGTGCGTAGATTTTCTTGGAACCGAAACGGTCGAGCAGCCAGCCACCCGGAATCTGACCAGCCACATAGGCCCAGCCGAAAGCAGAGAAGATGTACCCGAGAGTGATGGCGTCGATACCAAGGTCTTTTTGCAGGCTGGAGCCCGCGATAGCGATGGTGGCGCGGTCGGCGTAGTTGATCGTGGTCACCAGAAAAAGCATGAGCAGGATCAAATAGCGGACGTGAGTCGGCTTGGACTGTTGCATGTGTGTGAACTCCCACTAATTATTTTTTTTACGCGGGTATATCTGTTTTTTTGTGTCGCTCGCGCCTGTCGGCCCCTTGGAAAAAGTCGTGATTAACGACACTTCCCACCTACAGTTGATGCGCGTCCCTACGAACCGATGCAGACCTCATCAGCCCTTGTGCCGCTGACAAACCGTCCATGGCACAAAGCCGCTGAATCGCTCAGCGGCTTTGGTTCGGGGGTGTGTTACTGCTTGCCTTGCTTGTCCATCAGCGCGGCGAGCATTTCGTACTCTTCGGCAGTCAGGTCGGTCAGTGGTGTGCGCACTGGACCGGCGTCGTAACCGGCGATTTTTGCGCCAGCCTTGACGATGCTGACGGCGTAACCGGATTTGCGGTTACGAATGTCCAGGTATGGCAGGAAGAAGTCGTCGATGTATTTGCCAACGGCAACGTGATCGTCTTTGGCGATAGCGTGGTAGAAGTCCATCGCCAGCTTGGGTACGAAGTTGAAAACGGCCGACGAGTAGACCGGAACGCCCAGCGCTTTGTAGGCAGCTGCGTAAACTTCAGCGGTCGGCAAACCGCCCAGGTACGAGAAGCGATCGCCCAGACGACGGCGGATCGAGACCATCAGTTCAATGTCACCCAGACCGTCTTTGTAACCGATCAGGTTAGGGCAGCGTTCGGCCAGTTGTTCCAGCAGCGGAGCAGTCAGTCGGCAGACGTTACGGTTGTAAACGACAACGCCGATTTTCACTGACTTACAGACCGCTTCAACGTGAGCGGCTACGCCGTCCTGGCTGGCTTCAGTCAGGTAATGCGGCAGCAGCAACAGGCCTTT
Organism: Pseudomonas quasicaspiana; assembly: GCF_021147825.1. Classification (NCBI taxonomy): domain Bacteria; kingdom Pseudomonadati; phylum Pseudomonadota; class Gammaproteobacteria; order Pseudomonadales; family Pseudomonadaceae; genus Pseudomonas; species Pseudomonas quasicaspiana. The sequence goes on along the minus strand of NZ_JAGTPI010000026.1, from coordinate 62,691 downwards.
GGCGCCCAGACGTTCTGCTTCTTGAGCGTATTCGATGGCTTGACGGGTCGAACCGCCAACGCCTGCCAGAATCGGCACGCTGGTCGCGCAGGTATCAACCGCGGTTTTGATCACTTCGGAGTATTCGCTGGCTGCCAGGGAGAAGAACTCACCTGTACCGCCGGCAGCGAACAGAGCGCTTGCGCCGTACGGGGCCAGCCACTCGAGACGTTTAACGTAGCCAGCGCGATGGAAGTCGCCCTGCGCATTGAAGTCGGTAACAGGGAAAGACAGCAGACCGTGGGAAAGGATGGACTTCAGTTCTTGTGGATTCATTATTCGAACACCCTGGGAGCATTTATTGTGAATGGATCACCGGTCGTCTGCCGATGTCGTAAGTCATCGTACAACTGATAATAAAATCACTCAACAGGGATTTTCGGTTTTTTCCGTAAGCTGTAGCAGATAGTAGCGCAGGCCCCGAAGGAATGGGCCCTGGCGGGAATTTGGATAGACTAAGGTCGTATGATCACTGGGAGGAACGGCCCTGCCGGACTACGCAAGTTCTGTGGGAGCTGGGCTTGCCCGCGATAAGGCTGGATGCGATCTGAAATGAACCGCATCCAGCCTTATCGCGAGCAAGCTCTGCTCCTATCAAACAAGAAAATAACTACCTGATCTGGAATGCATTTTCTGTAGGAGTGAGCTTGCTCGCGATAGCTTCAGCACAGGCAATATATTCATCGACCAACAGATCGAATCGCGAGCAAGCTCACTCCTACAGGTCCCGTGTTTGCTGCGCGACAGCGTGGTGTCAGGGACACCGGGGCAGCTCCCACAGGTATTGAGGGACTCAATCAGGCCCGCTGCGATTCAGCCTCTTCATGGGCATGACGCAACCGTTCGCGGCTGTTGGTCAGGTGCAGGCGCATCGCGGCGCGGGCGGCGTCGGAGTCCTGGCGGGCGATGGCGTCGTAGATTTCTTCGTGCTCACGGCTCAGACGGGTCATGTAGTGCTGCTGATCGTCATGGGCCAGGCGCGCCGAGTTCAGGCGGGTACGCGGAATGATGCTGGTGCCCAGGTGAGTCATGATATCGGTGAAATAGCGGTTGCCCGTCGACAGCGCAATCTGCAGGTGGAACTGGAAGTCCGACCCTACGGCATCAGCGGCATGAGCAGCACTTTCATTCAGTGCATCCAGCGCCTGACGCATGGCCAGCAATTGTTCATCGGTGCGACGTTGCGCCGCCAATCCGGCCGACTCGACCTCAAGGCTGATACGCAACTCGAGAATCGCCAGCACATCACGCAACGTGACAATGGTGGCCGGGTCGATACGGAAGCCACTCGGGCTTGGCGTATCCAGCACGAAGGTGCCGATACCGTGACGGGTTTCTACCAGACCGGACGCCTGCAGACGCGAGATAGCCTCGCGCACCACTGTGCGGCTGACGCCTTGTTCTTCCATGATGGCCGATTCGGTGGGCAGTTTGTCGCCACGCTTGAGCAGCCCGCTGCGAATACGCTCGGACAGTTCAGTGACCAGCTCTTGCGCAAGGCTGCGGTGCTTGCGGCGTGCGCGAGGCAGTGCGCTTTGATTTTCCATATCCAACGTCGATCTCGAGCAATGAAAGAAGTGATGATAGCTCACCGGGTTATACGATCACATTCATAAAAAACGAATGAATAGTACGCCCCGATCATACAACATGCAGAGAATGCGGCTGTTCGCGCAAATCCCCATCCTCGATACGCAGCAGCCGTCTGTGAAAACGCTTCAGGCTGCTGCGATGGCCAATGCTGACCAGAGTTACATCCGGTAACTCATCAATCAGCGCCTGATACAGCAAAGCCTCGTCTTCCTCGTCCATGGCAGAGGTGGCTTCATCCAGATAGAGCCAGCGTGGCTGGAACAGCAGCGCCCGGGCAAAAGCGACGCGTTGCTGCTCACCGGGTGACAACATGCGTTGCCAGTGATCACTCTCGTCCAGACGCGGTATCAGGTGCCCCAGTCGACAGGTTTCCAACACCTGGGCGAAGCGTTCCGCCGGATACGTTTCCACAGTCTGTGGATAACTCATGGCCTCACGCAATGTGCCAATCGGCAGATAAGGCCTCTGCGGCAGGAACAGATAGGGCTCGGCAGGCAGTTGAATGTGGCCTTTACCGTTTTGCCACAACCCGCCCAGCGCACGCAGCAAAGTACTTTTGCCGCTGCCGGATCGACCACCCACCATGACCCGCTCACCTGCTGCGATGTTCAGGTTCGTGTCCTTCAGCAACTGTCGGCTCGCTCCCAATTGCAGCGCCAGCCCGGCCAGGCTCAGCGACTCGCCTGTATGGCTGATTTCGATGGCTGAAACATGGGCCTCGTTCTGATCCAGAGCCTGCCGGAAACTCAGCAGACGGTCACAGGTGGCCCGCCACGACGCCAGCGTGGCATAGGCGTCGATAAACCAGCTGAAGTTTTCCTGGACATTGCCAAAAGCAGAGTTGATCTGCATGAGCTCGCCCAGCTCAATCTTGCCCGCAAAGTAGCGCGGCGCGGCCACCACGAAGGCGAAGATGATCGCGATCTGTGAATAACCGGCCGTGAAGAACGTCAGGCGTTTCTGCACCCGCATCATCGACCAGAAGTTGCTCCAGACCATGCCGAAGCGTGAACTCAAACGCTCGTTCTCGTTGGGCTCGCCGTCGGACAGCGCAATACTTTCGGCGTTCTCACGCACGCGAACCAGCGAGAAACGCAAGTCAGCTTCGTAACGCTCTTGCTGGTTACTCAGGGGAATCAGGCGCCGACCGATCAAATGCGTCAGCCAACTGCCCACAACTGCATAAAGGAATGCGGCCCAGAACATATAGCCGGGTATCTCGATCCCAAACAACTCGATGCTGCCGGACACGCCCCACAGGATGATCGAGAAGGACACCAGACTGACGATGGTTTTGATCAGCCCAAGGCCCAGCGACAGGGTATCGCTGGTGAATTTGTTGAGGTCTTCGGACAAGCGCTGGTCAGGGTTATCGGTGTAACCGCCCTGCTCCAGCTGGTAGTAGCTTTTGTGACTGAGCCATTTGGCAAAATGCTGCTCGGTGAGCCAGCGCCGCCAGCGAATGGTCAGCATCTGCGTGAGGTAGGACCGGTAAACCGCGCCCAGAATGGCCACGGTAGCGATGCCGCAGAAATACAGAATCGACTGGGTAAAGGCTTCAAGATCCTTCTTTTCCAGCGAGTTATAGAAGTCTCGGTACCAGCTGTTGAGCACCACCGAAATGGCCACGCTGAACAGCGAAAGCGCAATCACGGCGATCAAGAGGAGCCAGGCCAGGCCCTTCTCTTCGCTGCGCCAGTAAGGAGTAATCAGCTTCCAGACGCGGGAGAAGAATTTCTCCCGCACACTGTCATTTACAGTTGTGTATTCGGCATTGCGATTCATGGTGATGACTCGACTTCACAGTGAAGTTCAGCGTCCGGGCGTGAGCGGCGGACGCACTACGCGATCATCCATGACAAACAGCAGCCGTTAGCGGCGTACGGGGCGTTTCTGCAATTTGCGCTGCAAGGTACGGCGGTGCATGCCCAACGCCCTGGCGGTAGCGGAAATATTGCCCTCGTGCTCGGTCAGCACGCGCTGAATATGCTCCCATTGCAGGCGGTCCACCGACATCGGGTTATCCGGCACCAGGGTGTCCAGATCCGAATGTTGAGACAGCAGCGCAGCCAGCACATCGTCAGCGTCGGCCGGTTTGCACAGGTAGTTGCAGGCGCCGCGCTTGATGGCTTCAACGGCCGTGGCAATGCTGGAGTAACCGGTGAGGATTACCACGCGCATGTCCGGGTCCAGCTCCAGCAGCTTGGGCAGCAACACCAAGCCGGAATCGCCGTCCATTTTCAGGTCTAGCGCCGCGAACTCCGGGATGTCCGATTGAGCCAGGATCAATCCTTCTTCGGCGGAACCGGCCGTGCTGACACGGAAACCGCGTCGGGACATCGCCCGCGCCATCACACGGGTGAACGTGGCGTCATCGTCAACCAGCAACAAATGCGGCAGCTCTTCGCCATCAACCTGGGTTTCGTCACTCATGCATCATCTCCTCGGGCGTCACGGGGCAGGCGCAGCTCGGTGAGCGTGCCGCCATCCTCATGACTGTAGAGTTTCACCGAGCCGCCCGCGCGGGTCACGCTGGCCTTGCTCAAGAAAAGGCCCAGGCCGAAGCCTTTGCCCTTGGTCGTAAAGAAAGGTTTACCAATTTGTTCGGCAATTGCCAGTGGCACGCCGGGGCCGTGGTCGCGAATGCTGATACAGATTTCCGTACTGTCCCAGTTCAGACTCACTTCCAGTCCCTCCGGGCATGCATCGGCTGCGTTATTAAGCAGGTTGAGCAGCGCTTGAGTCAGGTCAGGCGGCGGCGCAAGCATGGGCGCTGCGTCCTTGCCGAGCAACTGAAACCGGTAGCTGGCTTCAGGACGCATCAAATGCCAGCGATCCAGTGATTCGTTGAGCCAGTGGCTGACAGTCTGCATTTCCACGGCCAGACGGCGATTGGCCTCTGCGGCACGCACCAACTGCTGCAGTGTCTGCTTGCACTGTTTGACCTGCTCCTGAAGAACTTCCAGATCATCCTGCAACGCCGGATCCTTGTGGTCCTGACGCATTTCCTTGAGCAGCACACTCATGGTCGCCAGCGGCGTGCCCAGTTCATGGGCCGCACCGGCAGCCTGCGTTGCAACCGCCAGCAGTTGCTGATCGCGTAGCCCCTCTTCACGACGCTCGGCACGCAATTGTTCCTGACGCCGCAGCTCCTCCGCCATCTTCGCCGCAAAGAAGGTAATGACCGCGGCGGCCAGAGCGAAGCTCAGCCACATGCCGTAGACCTGCAGGTTTTCCCGCGAGATCGGATAAGTGTCCAGAGGATAAGAATGCCCCATCAGCCAGCTATACAGCGCCAGCGCGATGCCCGACAGGATCAGCGAATAGCGCCATGGCAACGTGACCGCCGCAATGGTCAGCGGCACCAGATAATAAGAAACGAACGGGTTGGTCGAACCGCCCGAGTAATAAAGCAGCGCACTGTGGATAAACAGGTCGAACGCCAGTTGCACGGAGTACTCTTGTTCAGTCACTGGCAACGACGTGCGCAACCGAACTGCCGTCACCGCGCACCAGATCGTCGAGAACCCGAGAGTGATCGCCAGTTGCATCCAGGGCAGCGGCAATAAATGAAACAGGTACGCAATACCCACCGAACCAGCCTGAGCAGCCAGTACCAGCGTGCGGATAAAGGTCAGACGCCAGAGATTCTGGCGCGTAGCGGACAACAATTGGACGGGGGCGAGCATGAGCTCTCCTGATGAGTGCTCCAGGCGAATCGATGCGAGTATAACCAAGCAACAACAAAAACTGCGCAAACTGCGGCAAACCACCACAGGTTTCATGAATAATTTACCTTTCGTTTCGGCGATCGATAGCCCGGCAACCCTGAAGCTGCCGGAACCACACCCCTCCACTCACAGTCTTATGGCTTTGCGCCCTGTCGACGTCTGTCGCAGGCCTGTCTGCTATACGCATGCTTCATAACAAGGAGTTTCCAATGTTCAGCCTTCGCCCTACTGCCGCCCTGCTCGCCCTCGGCGCTGCTGCGCTGACCAGCGTTCCAGCGCTGGCAGACACCGTTAACTACAACCAGGTCTCCGTACGTGCCGAGGTCAACCAGGAAGTCTCCCGCGACCTGATGAACGTCACGTTGTACAGCGAAGCGCAGAACACTGACCCTGCCAAACTGGCTGCTGAAGTCACCGAGACCTTGAATAAAGCCCTTGGTCAGGCGCGTCAGGTCAAAGGTGTCACGATTCGCCAGGGCAACCGCAACAGCTACCCGATCTACGATGATAAAGGCCAAAAGATCACCGGCTGGCGCGAACGTGCAGAACTTCGCCTGGAAAGCGCCGACTTCGCGGCCCTGTCCAAATTGACTGGCGAACTACTGGGCGACATGAAAATGGGCGGAATGGACTTCTCGATTTCCAAACCGACACGTAAGGCCAGTGAAGACACGTTGCTGAAAGAAGCCGTGACTGCGTTCCGCGCCCGCGCCCAACTGGTCACCGAAGCTCTGGGTGGTACCGGCTACAAAGTGGTCAATCTGAACTTCAACACGTCTGGTTACCCGCAGCCGTACCTGCGCGCGCCAGCCATGATGATGAAATCCTCAATGGCGGACAGCGCACCGACACCGGATGTTGAAGCCGGCACCAGCGACGTGACCGTTACCGCAGATGGCGTGATTGAGGTCGCTATCCCTTGATGGCCGTTTCTTGATAAGCAAGCGGCAACCCCAGGTTGCCGCAACCTCGCAGGATCATCGTTCTACTCTTACTCCGCTTGAATCCCCCGCCTACAGCAATTGAAAGCCTCTCCTGCTTTTTCGGTCAGGACTCGTCCGTAAACTCCATTCGGCCTCACCCAAAACATTTCTATGCGACGCGGGCCTCTGCGTTTGCACACTTTCAAGGACTCACGGATGAATCCTCAAACTGCCTCACCGAAAAAAAATACCCGCTATATCAACCATCTGATGCATCGCGCTAAAACCGGTAGCAGAAACACAGACGCATTTTTCTCCAGTAAACACCGGCCACGACTGGACAGTACCGTTGCCCTTAGTCTGCTGAACCGTTTGGCCCGCACGCACGCTGCGCCTCACTTCATAATGGAAATGGCGACGATTTTCGGCGTGGACATCCACCCCAGAGTTTATCTGGAACTGCAAAAGGCCCTGATCGCAGAAACCATCCCCCTGCCTCGCTACGAGGTCGTCTCGTCTGGAACCTATCCGGCTGATTACAACAACCGCGACCGGACTATCAGGATTCATGTGGCGGCAATGCAGCACATCGTCAAGCACCCCGACGCCACCTGGGAGCTACTGGCCGTGTTGCTTCATGAATTCGGCCACCACATTGACGAAGTAATCCGCCGGGACCTTGCCCCCCGTCACGCGGCAGACACACCGCCCCTGCACCCGGATTCCGCCGGAGAGGAAGGCGCCCGCTTTGCGTTGCACATGGCAGGGAACGGGCTGCAGGACGAAGACGATCTGATCCTTGGCCTCTACGTGGATGGGGATAAAACCGAACACGTCATCAAAATCAACTACACCTTGGGCATGCGAGCGGTACGGGAAAGGCAGAGCGACATCGTTCGACTGGACGGCGAAACGATGGACCCCGACCGAGAAGCATTTGAAGCAGATGGCAGCGGCAACGGCCTTTTCAGCCACGAACGAATCGAAGCAGGCCTGGAGGCGATCGGCTTTGCCAAAGAAGACCTGCAAGCCATGTATTTCGGTAACTGGCTTCGGGATCACGCGCAATTACTGGATCCCAAGGTTGTCCGGGGTAAAAATCAAAAGAAGGACTTTCCCGCTGTCATGTCGCGCGAAGCACTGACAGCGGTGGTCGATGTGATGGCCGCCAGAAAATTTCACGAGTTAAGGGCCAAAGACAGTTCCAGCTACAAAGTGACCGAGCAGAAGCTGGGGGTCTACCGTCCGAGCCATCACATTGACAACCCGAGAGTCGAAAATCCCACCCCGGCGGATCTCGCTGAACGCGATCCGGAGTTCGAAGCCTGGGTGCTGGAAGATGATCCGCTGCTGGAAGTGGCTAAAGACTCGTCGATGAAGTCCTACATACATCGCTCGGCCGCGAAGATGTGCATAGAGCTATTCGCCGCCATGAAAGAGGGTTACACCCCGGAAGGTTTACGCAAGCTGGGCGGAGCACTGCATATACTTGAAGACTTTTTTGCTCACTCCAATTTTGTTGAATTGAACCTCATTGCCCTGAATCACAAAAACGTCTTGCCCTGGACAGGCCCGGCCGACTGCAAGCACAAACTCCCCGTAGTAACCGGCACATTTGGAGGCACTGACATAATCGCCAGCCTGGCAGGCCCCATCGCCAAACTGCTGGCTCCGGACTCAATATGGGATTTCAACCCGACCAGGCCCGGCGCTCGCTCCGACTCGGAACGGATGCTGTTGATCCTGCTCAGCGAACATGAGGAGGCGTGGCTGCTGGAGACGTTTCAAGACTTCCTTGCCACCCGTGACAAGGCCAGCGCCATTCCCGGCTTCAAGCTGTTTGAGCTCTATAACTGGGTCATTTCCAGCCCGTTACGTTTAGCGGGCAACGCCTACAACACGATCTTTCAGGGAATGCTGCAAATCATCGGCAACAGTATTGACGATATACAGACCCATACCGGGGCCGATCCCCATCAAACTGGATCTACAGATCCCACGCACTCCCAGTTATCCAAAGATCATGCCGATCATCCGCTGCACAAACTGGCGGCGAGCTGCGCGTCGAGCGCTATCAGGGAAGTGGCGGGCGCCATGCTCAACTACTGGAGATTTGGCTCGGGTATCAGGCCGACAGATATCGCATTCAGCTATTTTGTACACCCGGAAGACACCTACCTGCTGGACGATATCTTCCTTGACTGGGCGAGCAAAAACCCCGAGCAGATCAAACGCGCCAGCTCTTTAACCGAGCTCTCACGACTGCATCAGGAACTGCTGGAAGTCACTCACAAACGATTCCAGGCGTTTGCGAAAGAAAGCCTCGACGTGTGGGACTATCTGAAGAAACTCGGTGGCGCCATCGGGCTCAAAGATGTAGCTGACATAAAGCAGCGTCAAAACCTCAAGACGACGGGCAGCAAAGAGGTTTAGACAAAGCGCATCGATCGAGCGGATTCAGGAACGGCGACATACCCCTTGTGAGCGACCCGACAGTGCGACATCCTGCGCTGTCCAACTGCCTGATGAGCGTCAGGCAGCCACTGCCGCAGTCGCGAGGGTTCCATGGGAAAAAACGTATTCAAACCACTGCTCCTGACCACCGCCCTTCTGGCCTGCATGCCCATGGCTCAGGCAGCCAGCACGCTGGTGTACTGCTCCGAAGCCAGCCCGGCAGGTTTTGATCCAAGCCAGTACACCAGCGGAACAGATTTCGATGCCTCGGCTGAAACGGTATTCAACCGCCTGACGCAGTTCAAGCGCGGCGGTACCGAAGTAGAGCCTGGGCTGGCCACAAAATGGGATGTTTCAAGCGACGGCTTGACGTACACCTTCCACCTGCGCCCAGGCGTGAAGTTTCATACCACTGATTACTTCACGCCGACCCGGGACTTCAATGCAGACGATGTGCTGTTCACGTTCCAGCGACTGCTGGACGCCAACCATCCGTTTCGCAAGGCATACCCTTCGGAGTCTCCGTACTTCACTGACATGGGCATGAACACCACGATCAAGAGTGTCGAAAAAGTCGACGACCAGACCGTGAAATTCAACCTGAACAATGTCGACGCGGCGTTCGTGCAGAACCTGGCCATGAGCTTTGCCTCTATCCAGTCGGACGAATACGCGAATCAGTTGCTCAAGCAGGGCAAAGCCGAAGAGCTCAATCAGAAGCCGATCGGCACCGGACCGTTCGTGTTCAAGCGCTACCAGAAAGACGCGCAGATTCGTTACGACGCGAACACGGCGTACTGGAAACCCGAGGATGTGAAGCTCGATCACCTGATCTTTTCCATCAACAGCGATGCGGCTGTGAGAATGCAGAAGCTCAAGGCGGGTGAGTGTCAGGTCAGCGGCTATCCGCGGCCGCAAGACATCGAACTGATGCAGAAAGACCCGAATATCAAAGTAATCAGCCAGCCCGGATTCAACCTCGGCTTCCTGGCCTATAACGTAACGCATCCACCACTGGATCAGCTCAAGGTACGCCAGGCGCTGGACATGGCCATCGATAAACCGGCGATCATCAAAGCGGTTTACCAAAGCGCCGGGCAACTGGCCCAGAACGCTATTCCTCCAGGCCAGTGGAGCTATGACCCGAGCATCAAGGACGCACCGCACGACCCGGTAAAGGCCAAACAGTTGCTCAAGGAAGCAGGTGTTGCACCGGGTACCCAGATCAACCTGTGGGCCATGACCGTGCAACGCGCTTCCAATCCGAACGCCCGCATGTCAGCGCAGATGATTCAGGCCGACTGGGCCAAGGTTGGCATCAAGGCCAACATCGTCAGTTACGAATGGGGCGAGTACATCAAGCGCGCCAAGGCCGGTGAGCACGACGCGATGATCTATGGCTGGACCGGCGACAATGGCGATCCCGACAACTGGCTTGGCGTGCTGTACAGCTGCGCAGCGGTGAAAGGCAGCAACTACGCAAAATGGTGTGATCCTGTCTACGACAAGCTTGTCCAGAAAGCCAAGCTGACCACGGATCGCGACGAGCGCATCAAGCTTTACCAGCAGGCACAGCAGATCCTCAAAGCGCAGGTGCCGATCACTCCGATTGCTAACTCCAAGGTCTTCCAGCCGGTGCGCAAGGAAGTCCAGGACTTCAAGCTAAGCCCCTTCGGCCTCACGCCTTTTTACGGTGTAAGCCTGACCAAATAAACGAACCATTAGAAAAATTGGTAACACTGCCGCGCCAATCGAGTGCATTCAACACAAATGACTGCTCGCGATTGGTGCGCAAAACCTTTCCAGATACGACGCGCAAACGATCAAATGCGTCAAAAATTACACTGATGCGACATTCCTGTACGCTCGTGCCACTCTTTGATACTTCTCTGACACCAACGTCTTGCTTTGGGTATGGCCCCTGCATAAGTATCGGCAAGATCGGCTCACAAGGTCAGATCCTCAAAATTAAAAATGACAACAACTGAGGCCATCATGCTCAAACACGCGGTCATTCCGTTTCTACTCAGTGCAGGCTTGATCACTGCAGCTCCTTTCGCTCAAGCGGCATCGAACCTCGTGTTCTGCTCCGAAGGCAGCCCGGCCGGTTTCGACCCAGGCCAATACACCACTGGCACCGATTTCGATGCATCGTCCGAAACCGTTTTCAACCGACTGACCCAGTTCGAACGTGGCGGTACCGCTGTAGTACCAGGCCTGGCGACCAGCTGGGACGTTTCCCCGGATGGCCTGACTTACACCTTCCACCTGCGTGAAGGCGTCAAGTTCCACACGACGCCGTATTTCAAGCCGACCCGTGAATTCAATGCCGATGACGTGTTGTTCACGTTCAATCGCATGATCGACAAGGACATGCCATTCCGTAAGGCTTATCCGACCGAGTTCCCTTACTTCACCGATATGGCGATGGACACCAACATCACCAAAGTGGAGAAGGTTGACCCTCACACCGTGAAATTCACCTTGGCCACGGTTGACGCTGCGTTCATTCAGAACCTAGCCATGCCGTTCCCATCGATTCAGTCCGCTGAATACGCCGACAAGCTGCTCAAGGAAGGCAAACCCGAACTGATCAACCAGCAGCCAATCGGCACTGGCCCGTTCGTGTTCAAGAGCTACCAGAAAGATTCCAACATCCGTTACACCGGCAACAAGGATTACTGGAAGCCTGAAGACGTCAAAGTCGATAACCTGATCTTCGCCATCACCACCGATGCTTCGGTGCGGATGCAAAAGCTCAAGAAAAATGAATGCCAGATCACCGCCTACCCACGCCCTGCCGACCTTGCTCCACTCAAGGCTGACAAGGACCTGAAGATGCCGGATCAGGCAGGCTTCAACCTGGGTTACATCGCCTACAACACGATGGACAAGATCAAGGGTAGCGATCAGCCAAACCCTCTGGCCATCAAGGAAGTTCGTCAGGCGCTGGACATGGCCGTGAACAAGCAAGGCATCATTGATGCGGTGTATCAGGGCGCAGGCCAACTGGCCGTTAACGCCATGCCGCCAACCCAGTGGTCCTACGACACCACCATCAAAGACGCACCGTTCGACGTTGAAAAAGCCAAGGCTCTGCTCAAGCAGGCCGGCATCAAGGAAGGCACCGAAATCACCCTGTGGGCGATGCCGGTTCAGCGTCCTTACAACCCGAACGCCAAGTTGATGGCCGAGATGCTTCAGTCTGACTGGAAGAAAATCGGCATCAACGTCAAGATCGTCAGCTACGAATGGGGCGAGTACATCAAGCGCGCCAAAGCGGGCGAGAACGGCGCCATGCTGATTGGCTGGAGCGGCGACAACGGTGACCCGGACAACTGGCTCGGCACCCTGTTTGGCTGTGATGCCCTTGAGGGTAACAACTTTGCCAAATGGTGCGACAAGCCGTTCGATACCTTGATCCACCAGGCCAAGGAAACAACGGATCAGGCCAAGCGCACTGAGCTGTATAAGCAGGCACAACACCTCCTCAAAGACGCCGTTCCGATGACGCCTATCGCGCACTCAACGGTTTACCAACCGATGCGCACTAGCGTTCAGGACTTCAAGATCAGCCCGTTTGGTCTGAACTCGTTCTACGGAGTTAGCGTTACCGGCAAGTAAGGGTCAAATAACTGCGCTGTACTACAGCGCAGTTATTTCCTTTTGTCGGATATATAAGGTTTCGTATTTCCCTGTAGGAGCTGCCGAAGGCTGCGAATTGCGGTGCGTCAGATATAACGCCCTCGCAGCCTTCGGCAGCGCCTACAGAGGAATTAGCTAACTACATACAGAAGTTTCCTACGCACTTTTAGGCATCCGGTACTACATACAGTCTTGCCCGACGGACATACCTTCGTGTGCGTGGAGCAAGCTATTTCATTTTGTTACCGATCGGTCACTAAGGCTTCCTGCTTGCAGGCAGTGCTTTGCCTGGCACTTGTTGGGCACTTACTACTCATTTCAAGGATAAGGATCATCATGCGTAAAACCATTGCCATGTCGTCGTTGTTCAGCCTTGGCTTGCTGGCACTGACGCCTGCTGCACAGGCCGCCAGCAATCTGGTGTTTTGCTCGGAAGGAAGCCCGGCCGGTTTCGATATTGCCCAATACACAGCAGGCACCGACAACGATGCCGCTGAACCGATCTACAACCGCCTTACCGAATTCGAACAAGGCAGCACCGCCGTTATTCCGGCACTTGCAACCAAGTGGGATGTTTCCGAAGACGGCCTGATCTACACGTTCCATCTGCGCGAAGGCGTTAAATTCCACACCACGCCTTACTTCAAGCCAACGCGTGAATTCAACGCCGATGACGTGCTGTTCACGTTCAACCGCATGCTCAAGCAGGACCACCCGTTTCGTGTCGCTTACCCGACCGAATTTCCGTACTTCAACGGCATGGGCCTGAATAAGAACATCAAGTCAGTGGAGAAAACCGGTCCGTTGACCGTGGTATTTACCCTGAACAAAGTCGATGCCGCATTCATTCAAAACGTTGCGATGAACTTCGCTTCGATTCTGTCCGCTGAGTACGCAGACCAGTTGATGAAATCCGGCAACCTGCACGACATCAACCAGAAGCCAATCGGCACTGGCGCCTTTGTTTTCCAGCGTTATCAGAAAGACTCGCAGATTCGCTACAAGGGCAACAAAGACTTCTGGGACCCGAGCCGCGTCAAAATCGATAACCTGATTTTCGCCATCAATACCGATGCTTCGGTACGGATGCAGAAACTCAAGGCCAACGAGTGTCAGGTCTCGCTCAACCCACGCCCTGCCGACCTTCAGAAACTCAAGGAAGACAAAGACCTCAAGGTGATTGAACAGGCTGGCTTCAACCTGGGCTACATCTCCTACAACGTACGCCATGAGCCATTGGGCAAACTGGAAGTCCGTCAGGCGCTGGACATGGCCGTCAACAAACAAGCCATCATCAACGCTGTGTATCAGGGCGCCGGTCAACTGGCCGTCAACGCCATGCCGCCGACCCAATGGTCTTACGACGACACCATCAAGGACACGCCGTACAACCCGGAAAAAGCCAAAGAGATGCTGCGCGCAGCGGGCATCAAAGAAGGCACCGAACTGACCCTGTGGGCGATGCCGGTTCAACGCCCCTATAACCCCAACGCCAAGCTGATGGCTGAAATGCTGCAGTCCGACTGGGCCAAGGTAGGCATCAAGGTCAAGATCGTCAGCTACGAGTGGGGGGAATACCTCAAGCGCACCAAGAACGGCGAGCACGATATCTCGCTGATTGGCTGGACAGGTGACAATGGGGACCCGGACAACTGGTTGGGCACGCTTTATAGCTGTGCGGCTATTGGCGGTAACAACTACTCGATGTGGTGTGACGAGAAATACGACGCACTGGTCAAGGCCGCAGTTGCGACTTCCGACCGCGCCCAGCGTACTGACCTCTACAAACAGGCCCAGCAGTACCTGAAACAGCAAGTACCTATCACGCCAATCGCGCACTCCACGGTTAATCAGCCGCTGCGTAAAGAAGTGCAGGGTTTCAAAGTCAGCCCGTTCGGGCGTAATACTTTCACCAACGTAAGCGTCGCCGACTAAGCCAGATAAAACAGGTAACTCGCTGCCCTTGACCAAGGGCGGCGAGTATCACCGTTCCAGAAATTCGTTTTGTTAGCAGATGTATCAAAAAAGAACGGGGCAAAAAAAGCCTCACACCACCAGAGCCAGACCAAAAAAACTGGCAACTATAAAGTAGTAAAGGGAGCTTCAATCGTGAGAAAAGTCAGTACCGCAGCAGTCGCTTTTTCCATTGCTTCTCTGAGCGCAATGGCACAGGCAGAACCGGTCAGCCAGGCATTCGTGCCAACCCAGTTGAGTTCCAAAAGCGCGCAAGGCGAAGCCGGGGGCTTCATCGAAGATTCACACCTGACCGGTACGACTCGTAACTGGTATGCCAACGAACTGCTGCGCCGCGGTGGTACTTTCGGCTACAACGATCACGGCGTTGATAAAACGACCTCGCGTCGCATCAACTGGCAACAAGGCACCATCATCAACTACACCTCTGGTTTCACTCAGGGCGTTGTTGGCTTCTCCACCGAACTGGCGCTGTACAACGCCATTGCGCTAGACCGCGACACTGACGACTTCGCTGGTAAATCCAACCGGACTCTGGCTGACAGCGATGGCGATGCCGTCGGTCAGTGGAGCAAGATGGGTCTAGGCAACGTCAAGGCTCGCATCTCCAACACCACACTGACCATGGGTCGCCAGTCGGTGAACACCCCGGTTATTGCCTTCATCGGCAACCGTGCACTGCCCTCCAGCTTCCAGGGTGTTGCCGTGCAAAGCGACGAGCTCAACAACCTGTCTTTCCAGGCCGGTAGCTTCGACCGTGTGTCGCCACGTATGGAACAAAGCCTGGACAAGTTCCGCTCTGAGTACGGTGATCGCAGCCAGACCGCTGATCGTCTCGATATGTTCGGTGCCGACTACAAGCCGTTCGAAAGCCTGACTACCAGCTTCTACGCCTCCAACCTCGAAGACTTCTGGCACCAGTACTATGTCGGCTTCACCCATGAAATGGGCGACACCGACGTAGTGGGCCTGAGCACCAACCTGAACTACTACAAAACCAAAGATTCGGGCCAGCGCAAACAGGGCCCGATCGACAACGATACCTACAGCCTTTCCTTCACCGGTACGCACAAGGCTCACAGCCTGAGCGTCGCCTATCAGGAAGTCGCCGGTAACGAATACTTCGATTACGCCCACGACACCAACGCGATCTTCCTGGCCAACTCCCTGCTCTCGGACTTCAACGGCCCGAACGAGAAGTCACTGCAGGTTGCTTATGTACTGAACATGGCCGAATACGGCGTGCCCGGCCTGAAATTCAACATCTACCAGGCCCGCGGCTGGGGCATCGACGGTACTCACTACAAAGGCAATACATACGGTGGTATCGACGCAAGCGGCGCTGCGACCGGCGTTCGGGCAATGGACGGCGAAACCCACTACGAGTACGGCATCGGCACTTCATACGCTGTACAGTCCGGCCCACTCAAGGCCACAGCGATCCGCGCGACCTACACCACGCACCGCGCCAGCGAAAATCAGTCTGATGGCAGCATCAACGAATTCCGTCTGGTAACCACCATTCCATTCAACATCCTGTAACTCGCACCATGACTGATCCGGCGCGGGGGCCAACACCGCGCCGGATCAGTCGCACAGGCGTTACATCAACGGAGGGTTCACATTGAAACTGTTATCGCTACGCAACTCGATCGCCCTGGCTCTGTTCAGCGCGGCGCTGAGCGTCTCCGCCAAGCCCCTGGTGGTTTGCACCGAAGCCAGCCCGGAAGGCTTCGATATCGTTCAATACACCACCGCGGTCACGGCTGATGCCACGGCAGAAACCTTCCTCGACAAACTGGTCGCCTTCAAGCCCGGTACCACCGAGACTGAACCCAACCTGGCCGAAAGCTGGGACGTCAGCGACGACGGTCTGACGTACACGTTCCACCTGCGTAAAGGCGTCAAGTTCCAGACCACCGATTACTTCAAACCAAGCCGCGAGATGAACGCCGACGACGTTCTTTGGAGCTTTCAGCGTCAGCTGGACCCGAAGCACGCGTGGCACGACAAATCTCTGACCGGCTATCCGTATTTCGAAAGCATGGGCTTCAATGACCTGCTTAAAAGCATCGAAAAAGTCGACGACCATACCGTCAAGTTCACCTTGACGCGTCCCGAGTCGCCGTTCCTGCGTGACCTGGCCATGCCGTTCACGTCGATCTACTCCGCAGAGTATGCCGATCAACTGCTCAAGGCCGGTAAAACCGCTGAACTGAACAGCAAACCCATCGGCACAGGCCCGTTCATCCTGACTCGCTATGCCAAGGACGCCCAAGTTCGCTATAAAGCCAACCCGGATTACTGGAAGGGTGCAGTGCCCAGCGAAACATTGATTTTTGCGATCACGCTGGACAGCAATGTGCGCCTGCAAAAGCTCAAGGCCAACGAGTGTCAGGTCGCGCTTTATCCAAAACCGGACGACATCGCAACCATCAAGGCAGACCCCAAGCTCAAGATTGAAGAGATGGAAGCCATGATGACCAGCTACATCGCCATCAACACTTCGCACAAGTACTTGAGCGATGTGCGTGTGCGGGAAGCGATCAACCTGGCGTTCGACAAAAAGGCTTATATAAAGGCGCTGTTCGGCGAAGGCAAAGCGACTGAAGGGGTAAACCCGTATCCGCCAACGCTGCTCGGCTACGCTCAAGACATCAAGAACCCCGCACACGATCAGGAAAAAGCCCGGGCACTGCTTAAAGAAGCAGGCGTTCCGGAAGGTCAGGAGTTCAGCCTGTTCCTGCGTAACGGCGGTGCAGTAACTAACCCGAACCCGGCGCTGGGTGCGCAAATGCTGCAAGCGGACCTGGCCAAAATCGGTTTGAAGTTGAACCTGCGCGTCATGGAATGGGGCGAGATGCTTAAACGGGCCAAGGCCGGTGAGCACGACATGGTGTTTGCAGGCTGGGCTGGCGACAATGGCGACCCGGATAACTTCCTTACACCTAACCTGAGTTGCGAAGCAGCGAAGAATGGTGAAAATTACGCCCGCTGGTGTAACAAGGCGTTTGAAGACGCAATCTCCAAGGCCCGTGAAAAGACCGATCCCGCTGAACGGGCTGCGCTTTATGAACAAGCTCAGCAAATATTTGCCAAAGACGTACCTTGGCTGAGTCTTGCTTATCCAAAACTGTTTACTGCAATGCGTAGCAACGTCGAAGGCTATCAAATTAGCCCGCTGACCAATAACAACTTCGCCACTACCAGGGTGAAGTAGAAAAATAATCCGGCGGGCTCTAACCAGGGCCCCGTCGGAGTACGCCTAACCGGCCGATGAGGAACACACCACGATGTTTAGTTTTATCGCCCGCCGAGTGGGGTTGTTAATACCCACGTTTTTCGGCATCACTTTACTGACCTTTGCCCTGATCCGCCTGATTCCGGGCGATCCGGTTGAAGTCATGATGGGTGAACGCCGGGTCGATCCGGAAATGCACGCTCAGGCCATGGAACGTCTGGGGCTGAACAAACCTTTATATGCGCAATACCTGGATTACGTCGGCAAGCTCGCCCAGGGCGACCTTGGCGAATCGTTGCGCACGCGAACCAGTGTGTGGACCGAATTCACCGCACTGTTCCCTGCAACTCTGGAGCTGTCGATTGCGGCGCTGATCTTTGCGGGCATTCTCGGACTGCTGGCCGGTGTCATCGCGGCGCTCAAACGGGGCTCGTTATTCGATCACGGGGTGATGGGCATTTCCCTGGCGGGCTATTCGATGCCGATCTTCTGGTGGGGCCTGATCCTCATCATGTTCTTCTCGGTCACGCTGGGCTGGACGCCGGTCTCCGGCCGTATCGACCTGCTGTATGACATCCCGCCAAAAACCGGCTTCATGCTGATCGACACCTTGCTCAGCGATGAAGAAGGCGCTTTCCTCGACGCCCTGCATCACCTGATTCTGCCTGCCATCGTGCTCGGCACTATTCCGCTTGCAGTGATCGCGCGGATGACCCGTTCGTCGATGCTGGAAGTGCTGCGTGAAGACTACGTGCGGACCGCTCGCGCCAAAGGCCTGTCGCCTGCCCGCGTGGTGTTCGTTCATGGCCTGCGTAACGCGCTGATCCCGGTATTGACCGTGTTCGGCCTGCAAGTCGGCGCCCTGCTCGCCGGAGCGGTACTGACCGAAACGATCTTCTCCTGGCCGGGCATCGGCAAGTGGCTGATCGAGGCCATCGGTGCGCGTGACTACCCTGTGGTGCAAAACGGCATTCTGCTGATCGCCTGCCTGGTGATCCTGGTCAACTTCGTGGTGGACATCCTCTACGGTTTTGCCAACCCACGCATCCGTCACCAGCGCTGAGATCATTACCTATGAGCACACCTACTCCTTCGGTAGCAGTCGATCAAAGCCTGCTTTACCCCTCGCCGTACAAAGAATTCTGGCAAGCCTTTGCGAAAAACAAAGGTGCAGTTGCCGGTCTGATGTTCATGACCCTGATCGTGTTCTGCGCACTGTTCGCCCCATGGGTTGCGCCGCACGACCCGACCCACCAATACCGCGACTTCCTGCTAACCCCACCGTCCTGGCTCGAAGGCGGCCAATGGCAATTCCTGCTGGGCACCGACGAACTGGGCCGTGACCTGCTCTCGCGCCTGATCGAAGGTTCACAACTGTCGCTGCTGATCGGTTTGTCGTCTGTCGTCATGTCGTTGATTCCGG
Organism: Pseudomonas quasicaspiana; assembly: GCF_021147825.1. Lineage (NCBI taxonomy): Bacteria > Pseudomonadati > Pseudomonadota > Gammaproteobacteria > Pseudomonadales > Pseudomonadaceae > Pseudomonas > Pseudomonas quasicaspiana. The sequence goes on along the minus strand of NZ_JAGTPI010000026.1, from coordinate 43,668 downwards.
GCATCCTCCTGGGCCTGATCGCCGGGTTCTTCCCACGCATTCTCGGCCCGTTGATCATGCGCCTGATGGACATCATGCTCGCCCTGCCTTCGCTGCTGCTGGCAGTGGCCATTGTCGCAATCCTCGGCCCTGGCCTGATGAACACCGTGATTGCTATCGCCGTCGTTTCGCTGCCTGCGTATGTGCGTCTGACCCGCGCGGCGGTCATGGGCGAACTGAACCGTGATTACGTGACGGCTGCGCGTCTGGCGGGCGCTACCCTGCCGCGCCTGATGTTCATCACCGTGCTGCCTAACTGCATGGCGCCGCTGATCGTTCAGGCCACCCTGAGTTTCTCCTCGGCAATCCTCGACGCCGCGGCGCTGGGCTTCCTCGGTCTGGGCGTACAACCGCCAACGCCTGAATGGGGCACCATGCTCGCTTCTGCGCGGGACTACATCGAACGCGCCTGGTGGGTAGTGAGCCTGCCTGGCTTGACCATTTTGCTCAGCGTGCTGGCAATCAACCTGATGGGCGACGGGCTGCGCGATGCGCTGGACCCGAAACTCAAAAATGCCGCCTGAGGAGATTCGCATGTCACTTTTGGAAATCAAGAATCTCAGCGTCCGCTTCGGCGACACCAGCGCCGTGCCGGTTGTCGATGGCCTGTCGTTGAGCGTCGAGAAAGGCGAAGTCATGGCTATCGTCGGCGAGTCGGGTTCGGGTAAATCCGTGACCATGATGGCGTTGATGGGCCTGATCGATCACCCAGGCGTGATCACCGCCGACTCGCTGAACTTTGACGGTCACGAGTTGCTCAAGCTCAGCTCGCGTCAACGTCGCAAAATCATCGGTAAAGACATGGCGATGGTCTTCCAGGACCCAATGACCGCGCTGAACCCGAGTTACACCGTTGGCTTCCAGATCGAAGAAGTTCTGCGTCAGCACTTGAACCTGTCCGGCAAAGCGGCGCGTCAACGTGCCCTAGAATTGCTCCAGAAAGTTGAAATCCCGGGTGCGGCCTCGCGTCTGAATGCCTATCCGCATCAATTGTCGGGTGGCATGAGCCAGCGCGTGGCGATTGCCATGGCGATTGCTGGCGAACCGAAGCTGCTGATCGCGGACGAACCGACCACTGCACTGGACGTGACGATTCAGGCGCAGATCATGGACCTGCTGCTAAGCCTGCAAAAAGAGCAGGACATGGCACTGGTACTGATTACTCACGACCTGGCGGTTGTGGCTGAAACTGCCCAGCGCGTCTGTGTGATGTACGCAGGCCAGGCCGTTGAAGTGGGTCAGGTACCCGGCTTGTTCGACGTGCCAGCACACCCGTACAGCGAAGCACTGCTGGCGGCGATTCCGGAGCACAGCATGGGCGCCGAACGTCTGGCGACCCTGCCAGGCATGGTTCCGGGCCGTTATGACCGCCCTCAGGGCTGCCTGCTTTCACCGCGCTGCCCTTACGTGCAGGAAAACTGCCGCACCCAGCGCCCGGGCCTTGACCCGAAAGCCCACAGCCTGGCGCGTTGCTTCTATCCCTTGAATCAGGAGGTGGCGTAATGAGCGTCGTTCTTACCGCCCGCGACCTTACCCGTCACTACGAAGTCTCCCGTGGCCTGTTTAAGGGCCACGCGTTGGTGCGCGCCCTGAACGGCGTGTCGTTCGAACTGGAAGCCGGTAAAACCCTGGCTGTGGTTGGCGAGTCCGGCTGTGGCAAGTCGACCCTGGCCCGCGCCTTGACCCTGATTGAAGAGCCCTCTTCCGGTTCGCTGAAAATCGCCGGTCAGGAAGTCACCGGTGCCAGCAAGGAACAACGCAAACAACTGCGCAAAGACGTGCAGATGGTTTTCCAGAGCCCGTATGCGTCGCTCAATCCCCGGCAGAAAATTGGTGATCAGCTCGGCGAACCGTTGCTGATCAATACCAGTCTGTCCGCCAAGGAGCGTCGCGAGAAAGTGCAGGCGATGATGGCTCAGGTCGGTTTGCGTCCTGAACACTATCAGCGTTATCCGCACATGTTCTCCGGTGGTCAGCGTCAGCGTATCGCCCTGGCACGCGCCATGATGCTGCAACCGAAAGTGCTGGTGGCAGACGAACCGACTTCCGCGCTGGACGTATCGATTCAGGCACAGGTGCTGAACCTGTTCATGGACCTGCAGCAGGAATTCAACACGGCTTACGTGTTCATCTCCCACAACCTGTCGGTGGTGCGTCATGTCGCTGACACGGTGTTGGTGATGTATCTGGGTCGTCCGGCGGAAATGGGTCCCAAGGAGGAGATCTACAACCGTCCGCTGCACCCGTACACCCAGGCTTTGCTGTCGGCGACTCCGACGATTCATCCGGACCCGCTGAAGCCGAAGATCAAGATCGTCGGCGAGCTGCCTAACCCGCTCGACCCGCCAAGCGGCTGCGCCTTCCACAAGCGTTGCCCGTACGCGACCGAGCGCTGCTCTACCGAAGAACCGGCCCTGCGTCTGGTCGACAACCGCCAGGTTGCCTGCCATTACGCTGAGCAGTTTGTGGCGGCGTAAATTCAAAGGTTGATGATAGACCTGTAGGAGCCGAGCTTGCTCGCGATGAACGATTACGCGGTGTGGCTTATGGCTGCGTCTCATGCATCGCGGGCAAGCCCGGCTCCCACAGTCACTATCTGAGTCCACGCAGAACCTGTGGGAGCTGAGCTTGCTCGCGATGAACGATGACGCGGTGTGGCTACTGCCTGCGTCTCATGCATCGCGGGCAAGCCCGGCTCCCACAGGTCCTCACTCCGGCCATAAATCTCTAATAAACATCCCTTCGATACCGTCCTTCCTCGATCAACTCTCCCACCGCCTGCTCACCCAGGATTTTGATCAACGCCGCGTCCACTCCCGCCGCCATGCCTTCCAGGCTGCCGCAGATGTAAATAGAGGCACCGTCGGCGAGCCACGCTTTTAACTCGCCAGCGGCCTGAAGCATGCGATCCTGCACATAAATCTTCTCAGCCTGATCACGAGAAAACGCCAGATCCAGCCGCGCCAGTTGCCCTGCTTCCAGCCACGACTGTAATTCGTACCCACAAAGAAAGTCATAGGCCTGATTCCGCTCGCCAAACAACAACCAATTGCGCAACTGCCCCTGCGCGATGCGCGCCTTGAGCAAGCTGCGCAATCCGGCCAGCCCGGTGCCATTACCTAACAGGATCAAAGGACGTGAATCATCCGGCAGGTGGAAGCTACTGTTACGTCTAAACCTCAAACTGACCACTTCATTAAGCTCAACATGCTCCGTCAGCCAACCGGAGCCCAACCCGAGACTGCCATCGGGATGCAGTTCCTGACGCACGATCAATTCCAGCACACCATCCTCGGCGATAGACGCGATGGAGTACTCACGCGGGGCCAACGGCACCAGCGCATCAATCAATGCCTGAGCATGCAGCCCGACAAGATGTGCCCGATGATGAGGCAGTTGGCGACTGGCCAATGCCACTTCGATGGGTTCTTCCAGCCCGCCGATATTCACGTGTGTGCTCACCGCAATACCCAGCCCGGCGAGGAAATCTTCCACGGCTCGCGGGCTGTTGCGTGGCATCACCTCAACCAGATCGCCGGCCTCCCACGTGATCGACGGCGGAGGTGTCAGGCGGAGCAGAAACACTTTCGAACCGCTGCTACCTGGGTTGAGCCATTCGCGCCGTGACAGCGTCCAGTTGTCATAAGTCGGAGCCTGCCAGAGCGCAGCCGATGTATTGCCAGTGAGCTGCGCCAACTGGTGCTGCCAATGCTGCAAGGCCAGTGGGTCTGCGCTGTCCACTTCCACGGACGCGAACAACGACTGGCCGCCCCGCTCTCTCAGCCAGTCCTGCAAGCGATGGGCAAACGCACAGAAATGTTGATACTGCCGATCGCCAAGCCCCAGCACGGCGAAACTGAGTTTATCCAGTGATAGCTCTGCGCCGAGTAGCTTGCGCTCGAAAGCCCGGGCGCTGTCCGGCGCTTCACCGTCGCCGAACGTGCTGACCACAAACAGCGCGTTACGGCTTTGGCACAAATCCTGTTCGGTGACATCAGCCAGGCGCTGAACATTCACCGGCATCCCGGCCGCCTGTAATTGCCCGGCAGTCTGCCAGGCCAACTGTTCGGCAAACCCGCTCTGGCTGGCAAAACCGATCAGCCATGCAGGCCCTTCAATATTACTGGCGACTCCTGCACGGGCATTGCGCACATCACGCTTCTTGCGCCGACGGTCGAGATACAGCAGCCAGCCCGTGATAAAGAACAGCGGCATCATCAGTGATGCGACGGTCATGATGATGCGCCCGGGCATGCCGAAATAACTGCCCACATGCAGGCTGTAATTGCTGACAAGCAACTGCGCACCGAAGCTTTTTTCGCTGTAACGGGACACCGCACTGACGTTGCCTGTCGCAGGATCGAGGGTGATCTGGTTGAGCGCCCGCGGATGTGGCGAATCCTTGAGCAGGTAGAAAATCGTTGCGGGCTGACCGGCCGCGTTAGGCAAACGGATATTGTATGAAGCCAATCCTGGACCTGCCGCCGACTGAATGCTGCTCCAGATAGCGACATAATCCGCCTTGGGGGCTGGCTCGTTTTTACCTGCCGGACGCATGCCACCGCCCCGCCGCTGCTCGCCGATGGGCGCATCGCCGAGCAAGGCGTGCATGCCATTACTGAACCAGTCGTAAGACCAGTTCAAACCGGTGATGGCGAACAGCATATAAAACAGCAGGCACCAGGTGCCAAATACCGAATGCAGGTCCCAGTTGAAGCTGCGTCCCTTTTTGGCCCAGTCCATGGTCAGCCAGATACGCCAGTTCAGAGCCTTGCGCGGCCAGCGCAGATAGAGCCCGGACAGACAGAAAAAAATCAGAATCAGCGTGCAGGCAGCCGTGACCTGCTTGCCGTATTCCCCCATGGCCAGAAAGCGATGCAGCTTCAACACGAAATCAAAAAAACCGGCACCAGCGGCGTCGCCAGTGACTTCGCCGGTGTATGGATTGAAGTTGCGCATCGGCCCACGCCGCTCGCCGGGGGCCGGGGTGAAATAAACCTGTGCAGCTTTGTCGCCGACGGTCTGTACGCGCAGGATGGCCACCGTCAGCCCCGTTTCGGCTTCCAGTTTGCGAACCAGCTCCACCGGTGGCAATGGGGTACCACGCGCCTCAATAATCAGAGCATCCGGGTTGATCCATTCAAGAATCTCATCCTCGAACGAATAAAGAGCGCCGGTTATGCCCATCAACGCCAGCACCAACCCGGCCGTGATGCCGAAGAACCAGTGGACTTGAAACAGAATCTTCTTCAGCACCCTTACGACCTCATGGACCCGCAATGCGGCGCATTATGCGCCTAAAAGGGATGAATTCTCATCTGTATCTGGTTCCTGAAGACGCAAGGGCGATTGTATTCACCCGCTGCCGCGCTGCAGAAGACACATCGTGTAGGAGACAACGTGTAGACAAGGTGACCGTTGAGACAAATGGGGTAAGACGCTTCGCCAAAAACTAAGCGCCTGGATAATACAAAAGGGCGTTGACTCAGGAACTGCAACGGCGAGGTCAATACGAGCGCCAAGAAACTGCCAAAGGTTGAAATATGAAAATTTCAACTCACTACAAATCCAGACTTACTTCCTGTTTTGACCAACCTTCAACCCGCACCTAGCCTAGCGAGTGTGCAGGAGGAAACTGCACACCTGAAAGCACCTACACACTGTCAGTACTCTATTCATTAAAGGATTAATGAAATGACTTATCAAGATGATACGGCTGCGGATGATGACACCCTCGCCGAAGCCGCCAGTAAAGCCCCAGAAGTCTTAATGGACGGGTCCCTCGGCCTACTTCCAGATTCAACTCGTCCCCCTGGATTAACGCTGACAAAAGAACAGATCAAGAGTATCAAGCGCTATGAAATGGCAGGCCTTGCGCTTCCAATAACCCTGGGTGATGTGATTGGCTACCTTGGCTACAACGAAGGTGAAGGTGCGGGCAAATACCTGGAACCAAGGGAGTTTCTGAAAAGCTTCGAGAAAATCAACGCACATGCCCGCACCTGGAACCCATTACGTACCAGGTTGATCGGAATGACCAGCAAGCTGGAGATATTTGCCGATGAAATAGCGAACAATGGTGTCACCATGTCATTGATTTTCAATGACGTGGACGCCCTGAAGAAACTCCCTGCGTACAACATCAAGACACTGGCAGATATTCGCAAGCTTAAAGATGAACTCGGCGATCGCCTCAAGGAATTCAATCTTGACGCAGAGGATAAATCGACCGTCAGCCAATTCAGCATTTTCTTGAACAACATTCTGGACGCGGTGCGGCGTCAACAATCCGAAGCGCACGATATCAAGAAAGACCTTGGTAAATTCAGCGAAGAGTTGGCCCAAAAAGTGCTCCCCGAGATTAAGTTCAAGGTAAGGACGATCAATAACAGCAATCTGGAAACGCTCATAAAAGACCTCAGTACCGACATTGAACAACGGGCTGACCTTATCGAAAAACTCAACGATGCCTACAAAAAAACGGTGAAAGATGCTTTGAGCGCGGCGTCTACAATGAACATTGCTGGCCTCGGCATAGCCATTTACAACGGCATTAACGCAGAGAAAATTCGAAGTGATCTCAAGAAACAACGCGACATACAGAAAAATAAAATCGAAGAAATGCGCACGAAAAACAAAGTTCTCGCCTCATTGCATCGAGTAAGAGCCGACTTATTGGACCTGGACATTATCGTCGTTGATGCAGATATTGCCACCAAAAACCTGGAGAGCGTGTGGCTCAATATTACAAACTACCTCGATGCGTCCGTCGAGGGCGTAGACAGGATTAATGATGCACTCGGTTTGTATGCGTTCTTCCACGAATTTAATTCCGTGATCAACCCTTGGAAAAGAATTGGCCGTGACGCAGTGTTACTGTACGAGGTCTTCGACCAGGCTGATAAAGAATTTCGTGATGAGTACAATTCTAATTTTAATATGCGCGCTCGGAGCCCGATGCCTATGAACACCCCTGTGTATTTTGATGCGCCTGATACGACCATCATTCGAAACTCGAAAGACGCCTGTAATTCGACAATGATAGATGCCAAAGTGTACCACACTGCGACAGACTATTTACCGAATGTCTTTGCCAAGTTCACAGGCCTGAACGAAGGACTGAATGCTGCTCACACTGACTTGTCTGCGTCACTGCAGCGCATCTATGTTTTTCTGGAGATCCCTCTCGAGGAAATCGATAAGTTTCATAAAGATATCAAGGAGCAAGACCTTGATGACGAAGCACTGGAATATATTTCCCAACGCATATCGAAAGCTCGGGATAATGCAATAAGCAAAACGGGCGAATTGACAAAAATACTGGCCGGTCATCTGCGCTCTTTACGCGATACGTTCAACCGTCAGTCAACCCTGAGGTCCCTTGCAGAACTCCAGACCCAGGCGACTGGCCTGCCTTTGGAAATAGACGGGTTTGTAGAACGTAAAGCCGTGTTAAGTGGCGAACTACTTGCCTTGGATAATGGGATCAAGGCGCTCGAAAACAAAGGCCTGGCTGAGATTGGTGAAGAAACCATCTTGAATGCCGAAGCACTCGCAGCGCTTCAACTGGGCGGTCCACCCGCCGCCGCGCTCAAGGTCGCCCTCGATCTATTGCAGAAGTCGCTCGTGGTCCTTGAGGCTTCATTGAACTATCAAGGGCTGCTAAGCCTGCGCACAAGCCTATATACGCGAATAGATGCCGAACAGCAGAAAATCAGAGCTAAAAATGATGACCTCTGGCGGGTCGGACAGCACACCAAGCTCATTGAATCCTTCCACCACTTTGACGATGAGCGGGTGCTTTACGCTCAGGAATACTCGAAAATCGTCAATTCTTTAGAGTCGTTCGTGAATAAGCACACGTCAACTCCAAGCGACGACGATGAATCTGTCCAGCAATGGATTCAGGACGCCAGGGCAGCGATGAATTATTTGCCAACCCTCCGCTAAAGCGACTCAGAAGATAGTCTGAGGGGAGGGCTTTGCTCTCCCTGTTAGTGACTGGTCGTGTCCAGAATCACAAGAATGAGCGAGCAAAACAATGACTTCAATTAATGAAAATGATGTCGCTGGGCTTAATAACTTCAAACTCTATCTTGAACGTTTTCCAGCGTCCATCGACAGCTTCTTGACCAATCTTGCCCTGCCGCTACTGGGTAGCGGCCAACACCCAGCAATGAATGATACCGCTGCACGCGCCAAACGCGATATCCAGTTATGGCCTGATAACGCAAAAGCGCTACGTCTGGTACATCAGGGCGTTACCCCGCTGATCTGCGACACCAATGAGTTGCTTACGCAGGTCACGCTCTACGAAAAACCAGAGGGTACCGACCCTATTCGTGAAAATCTGAATACGTTAGTGCTGCATACGGAGCCATTCAACATGAACGGTAAGCTCGGCATCAGCCCTTCCAGTAAAACCTACGATGTCACGTATTTCCTGTCGCAAAAGCTCATTCACTTTGAAGACTCGCTTTATGATGCGATTCAAGACATGGAACAGATTCAGAAAACTGCCAGTGACGTTATCCCGCGCACTGTTGACTTCATGAAGGTCAAGATTGCAGAGCATGAAGCCCGGCATCGCAAGCCTGATTCCACGTTTGCAGGGCCTGTGCAAAAACAACTGGATCTGGCCAATCGCAGCCTTGACGCCTCACGAGCTGAATATACCTGGGCCTTGGAAGCCGCCGGGAATGTGCTTGGTTACTGCACTCGCTTGCGCGGCATGCTGTACGACTCCAGAACACAGATGATGCTCATCAGTGACAAGAGCAATGTGAGGACCTTCATTCTCCAGATGAATCTGATGGGCTCTCGCCTGACCCAGGCCGAACGCATGATTAATAAAGCTCAAGCGGTGTTGTAAACAGTCAGAATGCTGAGCCTGTGCACGTGCGTACAAAACAAACCTGCGCTCATAAAAAAACCCGCGATCGCTCGCGGGTTTTTGTTATCCAGCTTTAACAGCCGTGACGCTTAAACGTAGAACGATTTCAGCGGCGGGAAGCCATTGAACTCTACGGCGCTGTAGCTGGTGGTGTATGCGCCGGTGGACAGCCAGTACAGGCGGTCACCGATGGCCAGGTTCAGCGGCAGACCATACTTGTAGTTCTCGTACATGATGTCGGCGCTGTCGCAGGTGGGACCGGCGATGACCACTTCTTCCATCTCGCCTTTCTTCTCGGTCCAGATCGGGAACTTGATGGCTTCGTCCATGGTTTCGATCAGGCCGGAGAACTTGCCCACATCCGTGTACACCCAACGCTCTACTGCGGTGCGGGATTTACGCGAGACCAGCACTACTTCGCTGACCAGAATACCGGCGTTGGCGATCAGCGAACGACCCGGCTCCAGAATGATTTCCGGCAGGTCATCACCGAAGTCTTCTTTCAGGTAGCGAATGATTTCTTCAGCGTAGGTTTCCAGGCTGTTGGTGCGGGTGATGTAGTTAGCCGGGAAGCCACCGCCCATGTTGATCAGCTTGAGGACGATGCCGTCTTCTTCTTTGAGACGCTCGAAGATCACTTTGACCTTGGCGATCGCTGCGTCCCAGACGCTGATGTCGCGCTGTTGCGAACCAACGTGGAACGAAAGACCGTAAGGCACCAGACCCAGGTCACGAGCCAGAATCAGCAGATCCATGGCCATGTCGGTCTGGCAGCCAAATTTACGCGACAAAGGCCAGTCAGCCGTGGTCGAGCCTTCGGTCAGGATACGCACATAGACTTTCGAACCCGGTGCAGCCTTGGCGATGTTGCGCAAGTCGGCTTCGGAGTCAGTGGAGAACAGACGCACGCCCTTCTCGTAGAAGTAGCGGATGTCCTTGGACTTCTTGATGGTGTTGCCGTAGCTGATGCGGTCGGGAGTGACACCGCGCTCCATGACCTTGTCCAGCTCATAGATAGAGGCGATGTCGAAGCTCGAGCCTTTATCCTTGAGCAGGTCGATGATTTCGACCGCCGGGTTGGCTTTGACGGCGTAGTACACCTTGGCGAATTCGAAACCTGCGCGCAGGTCATCGTAAGCCTGGCTGATCATCGCGGTATCAATAACCACGAACGGGGTTTCTTGCTTGTCGGCAAACGCCTTCATTTTGTTGAAGGTGTCGCGCTGGAAATAGTCTTCGACCTGGATCGGCATGCGGAAACTCCTACTGGCAAACTGCATTAATCAATGGGTGCAAATGAACGCCCTCCGTATCCCCACTTTGGTTCGCCTACTTCCCAAGGCATGTCCGCCGAAAGCAAAAAAGGCCATCTGGAGGTCGCCTCCCGTGGCCTTGCTGTCTCGTCGTCAGTACTTGAGCCGGATGGATCGTTTCCAGCTTGGACGTTCGGCGCGAACTGTAGGACCTGAGGGGTTAGAGATCAACAAAAAATGTCGCATTTGCAGACGTTTCTGCCGGATCGGCTCGTGTGCCCCATTGTAGTAACGGACCTGTGTGACAGCTTGATGTTCATTCTGGACACGATTTGATCGTGAATATCACATGGCCCTGTAGGAGTGACCGGGGTGGCGATCCACATTGCTCGCGATGGCGTCTGAGCAGGAACATCCTTTTTTATAGATGTACCGCTATCGCGAGCAAGCTCACTCCTACAGGGGCCAGGTTTCCTACAAAAAATGTGACGATTGCGAAGGCTTTGTCCCTATCTCTTGAGTGAAGAGTCCTAGAAACTCAAACCCGCTTGCGCCTGCCATTTCCCGGAACTAGCCTGCGCTCCGCCACTGTAAATCAGTGGTCGGGTGTGAGAGCCCGGTTGCAAAAAAGGGTGCATCAGTCCATCAGATATGGCGGCTGTGTGCAGGCAGACTTCGGTCTGGCCGGTTTCCCTTTGACTGGTCTCTCACCCTGCACATAGCTGCCACCCACTTCCGTGTGAGAGCGACAAGTGATGGCTCCAATCTAAAGGGATACATCATGACGAAAACCACCCTGGAACAAGACCTCCAACGCGCCAGCGACCTACTCCGCTGCGCCGCCGCCACCGCCTACGAATCCAGCGACCAACTCACCGGCCAGAAACGCGACCTTGCGTTTTCCACGGTGCATTTGGTCGAGATTGCGCAGGGCTTGGTTGAGCGATCTTTAATAACAGTCGAGCCGCGATAAAGCGCACACCCACTCTCACAGAGACGGCGCAATCCCGTAGGACTGGCTTTAGCCGGGAGAACGTTGTTCCTGACGAAGGATATCTAGCGAATGTACCGACACTCTCGCGGCTACGCCGCTCCTACGAATGTCCTTACAGGATTGGGCAGCCCCACGCCTTTGCAGCGCGGGGCTTCTACATTAAGCCTGCGCTTCATCCGCCACTCCAAGCGGCAAAAAGACTCGTCTTGCGCCACGAGACAGCAGAAGAGCAAGGATAAGAGATATGGCGATGACGTTTATCAGCGTACAACAAACCGTAACATAAACAGTTACGCCAAAGTCCTTTTTTTCAGAAAATGGGAAATGGTGCTTAGCGCAATAAACTTAACGTTTAAAACCCATAAAATTTATTGCAAGACTTATTACTTATCGAAAGTAAAACCCCAGAACCCTTTCTCGAATTAAACACCAACCCCACAGCACTTAAACAAAAAAGATAGATATTTCAAAATGTAAATTAATCTTGATTTAGGGCTTACGACCGCCTAGCGTTATGGAAGTCCGATATGGACTAACGAAAGCACCGGAGGTATACATATGAATGAAAATACTGAAAGCAAGCTCGAAGACATGGACCTCATTGAGGAAAACGCAAGTCCATTACCCGCTTATAACTCGGTAATACTTACCGACTATGAAGCTGTTGCGGGAAAAACAGCACCGGAGTTTTAAATACCATGGAGGCCCGACGTGGTCGGGCCCGCTCATATCGCGGTAGTCTCTTATGAATTATCAAAAAGTCAGACCTGGAACCTGGGTATTAGATGATCTGGGATTACTATTTTTTCATAATGGAAATGGATGTTTAAAACTTAACAAATCGTGGTATCTGTCTTCATTTTCAGAGCAAGAAATTGCAATTGATATCCTGAAAAAATTTCCTGAATTCTTTGAGCCAGCGACCAATGCGGAAGGGCTTGAAAGCTATGAAAAAAGTAAAATCAGCTTCATCGCGGCACCACGATCCTAGTCAAGGTACCGAATCAGTAAGGATCAAATTAGCGCTGGTTGCTCTTCCCTATGGTGAAGGGCCCCAGAAAGTCATGCCATTAGGACTTCAAAACATCTCTGCATACCTGAACAAAAAAAACTCTGATGTTGACGTCAGAATATTTGACTATTCCGAGTTGCAGCTACTAGATACAGATAGATTATCTGGATTAATAAGTTGGGACCCGACAATGGTTGGTTTCTCAGTCTATAGCAGCAATGTCATGGCCGCAAAGCAGTGGGCGGAACAGGTTAAACTATATCTACCGAGCTCTTTTATATTTTGTGGCGGGCCTCATATCAGCTTAGCCGCGGAAGCTTTCTTAAGGTATACAGGCGAAACATTTCATGTCGCATTGGTGGGCGAAGGAGAATACTCCACGCTATTATTGATCGAAGAGTTCTTAATAAAACAAAAGCAAGATTTACCAAAGAAAACAAAGCAAGGTCAGGCCTATGAATTAAACTTTGAAGCAGTTCCAAATGCTGTTTGGTTAGATAATTATGGCGTATCCCATACGAGTCAAAAATGTAAAAATCAACTTCCCGCAAACGAATGGGAAAATCCGCTTCTTGATTACGCAACCAGTGATATTCAGGGTCTTTATTACACTGACAGACGGGATGGTGTACGCAGGAAAGCCATAGCATTTACGAGTAGCAGAGGCTGTCCGTTGGCCTGTTCGTTCTGCGCTATCGTTGCAGCCGACAAAGACGGGCCCAAATGGCGTGCCGCTGAAGCTAGCACGCTACTGGCATGGCTTGAGGAAGCAGCCCAAACCTACAACTTCGAACATGTCTACATGATGGATGCGAATTTTTTTGTTCGAAAAGACCGAGTATTAGAGTTCTCCGATGGGTTATATCGCCTATTTAAAGGACGTGTCACATGGAGCAGCTCTTCGACTGTCGGCTATCTCTTAAAAGTGCAGGACGCACTTCCTACCTTAGTCACTCAAGGGTTAAGGCTCGTAGAATTGGGCATCGAGTCGGGATCTCAGAGCCAACTAGACTACATGAACAAAAAGGTAACTGTCGAAAAAAACATATCTGCGGTTCGGGCGCTTCAAGAAAACGGTGTTGCGCTGGGACTAGACTTTATAATGTTTTATCACGACCAAACCCCTAGGGAAATACTGGAGAATCTGTTATTCATTCTTCGCGCTGGCCTCACGGAGCACGAATCTTTAGATCACTATTTTAATATCATGATGCTTTACCCCGGTACTCCTGTAAGAGAAACGCTGGAGTTAAGGCTAGGATACACGCTACCTCTGTATGAGCTGCCAGACTCCCGACTTTTCATACAAAACCATGAAGTCTCGCTAATCTACAACTCTTTCATCGATGGTTTTGCCAAAAAATACCTGACTCGATTGGAAGCTGCGATATCAAAAAACCTTCTTAAGATCAGAAGCGGCACCGACGAATACACTCGGGCGTATTACTCGCTTCTCAATGTGTACTTACTTCACCTACCTTTCAAGATTCTGTGGTCACTGTCGCGGAATCCAAGAGTCGCCGATCGCGATTTAGTTTCCTCAGATTACAGATATCTAATTGCTATGAGCTTGGATGAGGAAATGGAGCATACCACGATTGACACGACGGATAACCGTGTGACCACGGGTTCCGGTGGGCGAAGAGGTGAATTAATTGCAAGTACTCGCTGAGGTAGGCGCGATGAACAACGATATCCGAATAGGTACAAGCGGGGGTCAGGACGATCTGAAACTGCTTGTTGATAAACTGGAAAACAACCATTTGGGATGGGAGACTTCGGTCAAACACTTCAGTGTAGGACTTCGTTTTTTTGAGTCCTTCGAGGTTGAATTGGGGGAACGAGCTCTGGCGACTGGATTGTCTCTGGCCGTTCATCCTGTTGACATAAATCTTTCAGCCGACTTGGACAACGGAGAGCTCTCCACATTGAAGGAAAACTTGAGAAACTTTCCATTTATTTATTTGGAAGAAGACCTTGGATTATGGCGTTATAAAAATATATTTCTAGGCGCACACCAGACAGACCCGGGCTTTTCCGAAACATCACTGCACCAAGCAGCGAGCAATGCAGCCTTTGTCCAAGATGAATTGGGAATTCCAGTTATCATAGAAAATCCTCCTGTATACAGTGGTGATATCGGCATGGGCTTTTGGGCATACTATGAACAGGTGTGTGACTCATCAGGCTGTCAAATGGCGTTTGATGTTGGCCACTACCTAGGATACTGCAGGGTTAACAGCATTCCTTGTCGAGTGCCAGATAAAAGCTGCGATATCTGGAAAAGCATTAAAACAGTCCACTTATCAGGGATGAAATATTGGAAATGGAATGGTGCAGCGGTTTGGCTAGACCAACATGCTGATAAATATAATGATGAGATGATCCGCATAGCCCAATCCTGCATAAACAATGTGAAAGATCTACACAATATACTTCTAGAGATGGAAGGAGCCAACAACATCGTTCGCCAACAGAACTTTCTTCTAGTGAAATCATTACTCCAGGAGCCTCACTGATGCGAGAAATGTACGAGCGATTTGAAAGCTTTTATTCATTCAACAATCTCTTGCGCGGCAATCCGGGGAGCGACCGACCCGATAAAAATTTAAGTTTCGACTCAACACGCCGTTTTATAGATATTGTTAGATTTGTAAACCGGCGCTGGCCGTTCTCGATTCCTTTTATTTCTAGCTGTCACGGTCTATCGCTCTGGCGTCCACTATTTGAAAATTTCCCTGCTGATGCTGCCAACTGCACGACCCTTTATGAAGCGTCGGTAACAAGGGCCGCGGCGGTCATCAAACTAATAGATGGTGATTTTTTATCGGAGCTTATTAGTTACGAAGATTTTAGAAACGGGTCCGGTATATTCTCCTATTCGACAGATGCAGTGAGTGGGAAAACGTCAGTCCAGATCCCATATGATCTTGAGTCTTTTTATTTATCGCTTATGTTTTATGGTCGCGCATCGGCGCCTCCGTTTCTATATCGGCAACTTGATATTGAACCTGGGTGCACCTATAGAGTGGCCAGAAAATGAACGTAGATCTTCGTGTAAAACGCGCGGACGCGCTTTACTTTGCGATCGCTATCACTGTAACCATAATCGAGCTTGCGATAATCGCTACCAGCCCACACTTGGGCGCCTTCGCTCTCGAGTACGCGCTTATCACTCAACTCGCCCTATCAATTCTGGTAGAGTTTGGGACAGCCTACATCTTGGTTACGAGGTTTGGGGTGATTCGCGCGACTCATGCAGGCTTCATCTTCAAGGCGATGAGCTGCTGTCTTTTCTTTGCTGGAGTGGCCGTATCAAGTGACTCATTCATTTATGGCTGGTCACTCATTATTATGTCTTTTCTATTCGACTCTATGGGGACAGGCCTTCTAAAGGCAGCATTTAGACCAGCTTATAGTGCGCTGCATTATTCAATGATGGGTAGACCCGCTGATTTTGTGGACAGTCTGATAGGCTTTGGCGCGATTAGATTGGGGCTTCCTTGCCTGCTCTTGTTTCTGGTCGGCGCTGCCCATTTATATGCGACACCCCAAGAAGTATTTTATGTAATGTTCATTCTCGTGTTCGGATGTCGCTGTTTCCAGGTCTTGCTCGCACGAGGTGACCTTCGAACGTTGATACTTGCCCCGACTCAAATTTCAGATTCAGTAAAATCTGGTGCAGTCTCTTTATTAAAAGCATTCAAAAAAGTCCCGGGACTATGGGTATGTTACACCGTGGGCACCGTGTTTGAGTCGGTGATACTCATGTATGGGATCGGCCTGATCTACAAGTACAAAGCAATTGCGCTCTTGCCCGACACGGTCACTTGGATGGGGGCTTCGGCAGCCTCACTGTGGATTTATTTAATTTCATACGCGGGCGCAGGTTACGTTATTCGATACTGGTGTCTTCTAAAAAACAGCAATGTTTTTTTAGTGGCCTGTGCATGCATGACCGGTACAGTGGTCTATCTGCTTATGCTTACCCCAGGTGAGGCGGGATACTTTGCGGGGTTGCTCGGTTTCTGTTTTTTGGCGTCATTATCAGCGCTGCTTTTGGTCAGGCATGCTTCAACGCAGATTTTGCTTATTTTTAATGAGCGGGACAGTGCGAAGATCTTCGTCTGGACGGAGTTGGCCGCAAATTTAGCCCTGATTGTCGTGGTGGGTACGGCGACGACACTGGTAGGTCCTGAAAGCATACTGCGAATTTTCGGCATTTTTTTTGGGCTGTCCACTGCGGTTGCTATCGTCCTTTGTATTAAAGGTCATGTTCAGGTGGCGAAGGCAAGGTCCACCAAACCTGTCGTTTCCTACAAAAAATGTGACGATTACGAATGACCCGTCCCTATCTCTCGTGTGAAGTTTCCTAGAAACTCAAACCCGCTTGCGCCTGCCATTTCCCGGAACTAGCCTGCGCTCCGCCACTGACGATTCGGTGGTCGGGTGTGAGAACTCGGTTGCAATGAGGTGCATCAGCCTGTCAGGCAGATATGGCGGCTGTGTGCAGGCAGACTTAGGTCTGGCCGGACGCTCCTCACCGGTTTCTCACCCTGTTCATAGCTGCCACCCTTGCCGCGTGAGAACGGTAATCGGTGGCTCCAGAATATTGAGGAGCTACATCTTGATAAAAAATCCCCCCACCCTCGAACAAGACCTCCAACGCGCCAGCGACCTCCTGCG
Source organism: Pseudomonas quasicaspiana (assembly GCF_021147825.1). NCBI lineage: Bacteria > Pseudomonadati > Pseudomonadota > Gammaproteobacteria > Pseudomonadales > Pseudomonadaceae > Pseudomonas > Pseudomonas quasicaspiana. Next base: position 26,791 of record NZ_JAGTPI010000026.1, on the reverse strand, counting down.
CTGCGCAGCCGCCACCGCCTACGAATCCAGCGACCATCTCACCGGCCAGAAACGCGACCTGGCTTTTTCGGTGGTGCATCTGGTCGAGATTGCACAGTGTTTGGTTGAGAGATCGTTAATAACAGTCGAGCCGCGATAAACCGCACACTCACACTGACGTGGGACCGGCTTTAGCCGGGAAGAGGCCAGTACACCCGATAGATTATCTGCGGCAGACATACTGTCTTCCCGGCTAAAGCCGGTCCCACGACGGAATACCTGTAGGCCCATACCAGACCGCAAACCACGTTGCATTGCGTCGTCAGGAGCGTGAGCCAGGAATACATGCATTCACAGGATATCTACACATGGCTACTTCTATTTGTCTGGCATCCGAAATTGAGCAGCGTCTAGATTTTCTGGCGAGCAGCACAGGTCTTACCAAGGCTTTTTTTCTACGCGAAATAATCAGCAACGGCCTGACTGAAGTCGAGGACTATTATCTGGCGGCCGAGGTTCTCAAGCGCGTGCGCAAGGGGCAGGAAACGGTTCACCTAGCTGCTGATGTGAGGAAAGACCTTGGTTTGGACGATTGAATATATGGAACTCCTGCCGGAGCGACCGGGTTGGCGTTCCACCTTGCACGCGATTTAGAGGCCAGATTTCGCACGCTTACCGCGTTATCGTTTTTCGCGGGCAAGCCTCGCTCCCACAGGGGATTGCATTCATGACGTGGGACCGGCTTTAGCCGGGAAGAGGCCAGTACATCCAATAAATTATCTGTGCCAGAAATACTGTCTTCCCGGCTAAAGCCGGTCCCACGACGGTTTACCTGAGGCTCATACCAGACCGCAAACCCCGCGCCATTGCAGCGCGGGGCTTTTACATCAGGCCTGCGCGTCAGCCGCAATCTCAGCCGGCGAAACAATGCTGGTCTTGCCACCACGGGAACGCCCGGAGCTCAGGTATTCCGCAATCGATTCCTGTGTCACTTCGCCCAGGAACACGTTCTCGGCATCCAGCACCGGCAGCCAAGAGCGGTTGAATTCGTACATGCGCGACAGCAGGATGCGCAAGTGTTCGTCGTAGGCCGCGGTGGCGTTGAACTGACGCAGGAACGGCAGGCAGGTGCCGGTCTGGCGATGCAGGTCACGACGGCGCACATAACCCATGGCCTTGTTCTCGGCATCGGTGACGACGATGTAGCGACGGTCGTTTTCGTCCATCACTTCCAGCGCATCGGCCACAGGTGTTTCCGGGCTGACCGATGGTGCGTTGTCCGCAGCATCTTCGGCTTTGACCAACAGCAGACGCTTGAGCGTGCTGTCCTGGCCAACGAAGCTCGACACGAACTCGTCTGCCGGATGCGCCAGCAAGGTGTCCGGGTGGTCGATCTGCAGCAGTTTGCCTGCACGGAAGATCGCGATCTTATCGCCCAGCTTGATGGCTTCGTCGATATCATGGCTGACCATGATCACGGTCTTGTTCAGCGCACGCTGCATTTCGAAGAATTCGTTCTGGATCATCTCGCGGTTGATCGGGTCGACCGCACCGAACGGTTCGTCCATCAGCAGCAAAGGCGCGTCGGCGGCCAGAGCGCGGATCACACCGATACGCTGCTGCTGACCACCGGACAGTTCACGCGGGTAGCGATGCAGGTACTGCTTGGGCTCCAGCTTGATCATGCTCATCAGTTCACGAGCACGGTCGTGGCAACGCTTGGCGTCCCAACCCAACAGCTTGGGCACCACTACGATGTTTTCTTCGATGGTCATGTTCGGGAACAAACCGATCTGCTGAATCACGTAGCCGATGTTGCGACGCAGGGTCACTTCGTCCAGATCAGTGGTGTCTTCGCCGTTGATCAGTACCTTGCCGGAAGTCGGCATGATCAGACGGTTGATCATTTTCAGCGTGGTGGATTTACCGCAACCCGACGGGCCTAGGAAAACGCAGATTTCGCCTTCGTTGACGGTGAGGCTGACCGAATCGACAGCCTTCACTTCTTTGCCGTTGCTTTGGAAAGTCTTGGTGAGGTTTTGAAGTTCGATCATTTCAGTAATCCTTTTGGAGTCAGCGCACGTTGCAGCCATTGCAGGAGAAGGTCAGCGATGATGGCCAGAATACTGACCAGTACCGCGCCGACGATCAGCATCGACATATCGCTGCGGCTGATTGAAGCAAGAATAAGTACACCCAGACCGCCAGCACCGATGGTGGCGGCGATGGTCATGACGCCGATGTTCATCACCACGGCAGTACGCACGCCAGCGAGGATCACCGGCACGGCGATAGGCAGCTCAACCATGCGCAGGCGCTGGCCGAAGGTCATGCCGATGCCTTTGGCGGCTTCGCGAATACCCGGCTCCACGCCTGTCAGTGCCAGATACGTGTTGCGCATGATCGGCAGCAGCGAATACAGGAATACGGCGGTGATCGCAGGCATCGGGCCAAGGCCTTGACCGAACTTGGAGTAGAACGGCAGCAGCAGACCGAACAGGGCAATCGACGGCACGGTCAGCAGCACGGTGGCGCTGGCCTGCAATGGACCGGCGAGTGCCGGGAAGCGGGTCATCAGAACGCCGAGCGGAACACCAACCAGAATCGCCAAGGTAACCGCGATGCCAACCAGCGTGATGTGCTGCAAGGTCAGGTGAATAACCTGATTCCAATCTATCTGGGAGAAAACGCTAAAAAAACTCATGTCGTCTCCTTCCTTAGTTAAGTGGGTGCTGGCGCAGGAAATCTGCGGCAACGGAAGAGGGGCTTTCGTGACCGACGTCGATGCGGGCGTTGAGGTCAATCATGGTCTGGGTGTCCAGCAGATCGGCCAGCGGCTTGAGCAACGTGGCAATTTCCGGGTGCTTGTCCAGATAATCCTTACGGATCACCGGAGCAGCGGTGTAGTCCGGGAAGTACTTCTTGTCGTCTTCCAGCACTTTCAGTTTGAAAGCATTCAGGCGACCGTCTGTGGTGTACACCAGACCGGCGAATACCTGGCCGTTACGCAGTGCGGTGTAGACAAGGCCTGCGTCCATCTGGCGAGTGTTCTCACGGCTGAGATTCATGTCGTAATGCTTGACCATGCCGATCAGACCGTCGGAACGGTTGGCGAACTCGGTGTCCAGCGCTACGAGATGACCCTCTTTGGCTTCGTCTTTGAGGACTTTGGTCAAGTCGGTCATGGTGTTGACCTGCGGATACTTGTCCGCAACTTTCTGCGGCAGCGCCAAGGCGTAGGTGTTGTTGAACTTCGACGGCGAAAGCCATACCAGGCCTATCTTGGCGTCGAGCTCTTTGACCCGTGCGTAGGTTTGCTCGCTGTCGAGTTTTTCATCGATATGGTTGTAATTAACCAGCGACACGCCGGTGTACTCCCAGATCAGATCCAGTTGACCGCTTTCCTGTGCACTACGTGCCAGGCTGCTGCCCAGACCACCCGTGACTTGAACGTCATAGCCCTTTGTACGCAGATACTGCGCAGTCAGTTCGGCTAGCAACGTTTGCTCGGTGAACACACGTGCACCCACGCGCAATACCGGCCCTTCCGTGGCGGCGTTGGCCACCTGGGCGAATCCTGCGAACAGCAAGGCAAAGCCCGCTATTAATGTGCATAACTTTTTCATTGGTATTCCTTTCGCTCAGCGAGTCAGGCCACGTTCCAGCCAGGTACGACTGGCAAGAGTCACCAGACCATCAAGCAGCAACGCCAGCAGAGCGGTACACGCTGCACCCAGCACCAGTTGCGGCTGATTGTTCAAGGCGATGCCCGGGAAGATCAGACTGCCAAGGCTGTTGGCACCGATCAGGAAGGCCAAAGGCGCGGTACCAACGTTGATGGCCAGCGCGACACGCACACCACCGACGATGATCGGTACGGCGTTAGGCAATTCGACTTGCCACAGGACTTGGCGCGGCGTCATGCCGATACCAGTGGCTGCTTCCTTGAGTGAACCCTGAACGTTTTTCAGGCCTTCGTAGGTGTTGCGTACGATGGGCAACAACGAGGCGAGGAACAGCGCGAAGATCGCAGGCCCACTACCAATCCCGAGAATCCCGAGGGCAATGGCCAGAACGGCGAGAGGGGGAACGGTGTTACCAATGTTGAAGATCTGCATGAAGCGTTCGGCACGGCCAACCATGCTTGGTCGACTAAGGGCAATGCCCGCCGGGATCCCGACCACGAGGGCCGCCAACATTGAAACCAGAACCAGAATCAGGTGAGCTTGCAGATAGAACAGCAGGTCATCCTGGTATTGCTTGATAGTACTGATGCCGATCCAGTGGATCAGCAGGGCCAGGAGTGCGATTACAACCGCACCTCCAATCAGCCCCTTGCCATAGCGATTAGCCACAGGCGGACTCCTTATTTCAGTCGGCGAACGCGTTGCCGTGATCGACCCTTGCAGGTGATCAGGAATAACGTTCGCGAAGAGCAGCGGGTGGGTCGCCATTGAGGTTGCCCTCGGCGAAAACACAAGCCATTAGCGCAGCTTCGTCAAGCCAACATGCTGATGAATCAGCCCCTGAAGTTGGCCGTTTTACTGGCCTTGACGGGGGAATGGACGTCTCCACGACCCGAAAGGTTCCCACACAAGATGGTAATTGGCCACCGACCATGTGCTGAACGGTTCGGTTATTGCTATCAGATAGGCTATAATCTGCGCCCTTTTTTGACTCACCTGCCAGGCGATTTCCCATGACCCAACAGGCCGCCGAAGTCGCGAAACGCCGCACTTTCGCCATTATTTCCCACCCGGATGCGGGTAAAACCACCATCACAGAAAAACTGCTGTTGATGGGCAAGGCCATTTCCGTCGCTGGCACGGTGAAATCTCGTAAATCAGATCGTCACGCGACATCCGACTGGATGGAAATGGAGAAGCAACGCGGCATCTCCATCACCACCTCGGTCATGCAGTTCCCGTATCGCGATCACATGATCAACCTGCTCGACACCCCGGGCCACGAAGACTTCTCCGAAGACACCTATCGCACCCTGACCGCCGTCGACTCGGCGCTGATGGTGCTCGATGGCGGTAAAGGGGTTGAGCCACGGACCATCGCCCTGATGGACGTTTGCCGTCTGCGTGATACGCCGATCGTCAGCTTCATCAACAAACTCGACCGCGATATTCGCGACCCGATCGAGTTGCTGGACGAGATCGAAGCTGTCCTGAAGATCAAAGCCGCGCCGATCACCTGGCCGATTGGTTGCTACCGCGACTTCAAGGGTGTCTATCACCTGGCTGACGACTACATCATTGTTTACACCGCCGGTCATGGCCACGAGCGCACTGACGTTCGTATCATCGAGAAGCTGGATTCGGACGAAGCCCGCGCTCACCTGGGCGACGAGTACGACCGTTTCGTTGAACAGCTGGAACTGGTGCAAGGCGCCTGCCACGAGTTCAATCAGGAAGAGTTCATCAACGGTCAGCTGACGCCGGTGTTCTTCGGTACTGCGCTGGGCAACTTTGGTGTCGATCACGTACTTGATGCCGTTGTGAACTGGGCGCCGAAGCCTTTGGCCCGTGTTGCCAATGAGCGTACTGTTGAACCGGTTGAAGAGAAGTTCAGCGGTTTCGTGTTCAAGATCCAGGCGAACATGGACCCGAAGCACCGCGACCGTATCGCGTTCATGCGTATCTGCTCGGGCCGCTACGACAAGGGCATGAAAATGCGCCATGTCCGTTTGGGCAAAGACGTGCGGATCGGCGACGCGCTGACGTTCTTCTCCTCCGAGCGTGAAATGCTTGAAGAGGCCTATGCGGGCGACATCATCGGTTTGCACAACCACGGCACGATCCAGATCGGCGATACCTTCACCGAAGGCGAAAGCCTGGGCTTCACCGGTATCCCACACTTCGCCCCGGAACTGTTCCGCCGCGTGCGTCTAAAGGATCCGCTCAAGTCCAAGCAATTGCGTCAGGGCCTGCAGCAACTCGCTGAAGAAGGCGCCACTCAGGTGTTCTTCCCGCTGCGCAGCAACGACATCATTCTCGGCGCCGTCGGTGTGCTGCAGTTCGATGTGGTGGCAAGCCGCTTGAAGGAAGAATACAAAGTCGAATGCGCATACGAGCCGATCACCGTGTATTCAGCCCGCTGGATCGATTGCGCAGACAAGAAGAAGCTCGAAGAGTTTGAAGTCAAAGCGGTGGAAAACCTGGCGATGGACGGCGGCGGTCACCTGACCTACCTGGCCCCAACACGGGTTAACCTGGCCTTGATGGAAGAGCGCTGGGCGGATGTGAAATTCCGCGCAACGCGTGAGCATCATTAAGTAAAAGATGCGCGGTGGATCTGACACCGCGCCGCTTGAACATTGCATGAATGCCCGGACTGAAACCGGATTTCTGTGGGAGCGAATTCATTCGCGAAGAGGGCAGACCTGAATAAAATCCGGGTCTGACACACCGCTTTCGCGAATGAATTCGCTCCCACAGGGAAATGCGCCACATCCACATCGATAACTACCGCACCACCATCCCCACTCCCCTGCCCGCAGATCAGAGCGGGCGCTGGGCAGATGTGAAATTCCGCGCGACGCGTGAGCATCATTAAGTAAAAGATGCGCGGTGTATCTGACACCGCGCCGCTTGAACATTGCATGAATGCCCGGACTGAAACCGGATTTTCTGTGGGAGCGAATTCATTCGCCAAGAGGGCAGACCTGAATAGAATCCGGGTCTGACACACCGCTTTCGCGAATGAATTCGCTCCCACAGGGAAATGCGCCACATCCACATCGATAACTACCGCCCCCCCCACTCCCCTGCCCGCAGATCAGAGCGGGCGCTGGGCGGATGTGAAATTCCGCGCTACGCGTGAGCATCATTAAGTAAAAGATGCGCGGTTCTGACACCGCGCCGCGCCGCTTGAACATTGCATGAATGCCGGACTGAAACCGGATTTTCTGTGGGAGCGAATTCATTCGCGAAGAGGGCAGACCTGAATAAAATTCGGGTCTGACACACCGCTTTCGCGAATGAATTCGCTCCCACAGGGAAATGCGCCACATCCACATCGATAACTACCGCACCACCATCCCCACTCCCCTGCCCCGCGGATCCGAGGCTGTTTCCAGCTTCGTGCCGTCCACTTTGATTGCCTGCACGTTACCCATCTCCCAGCCCTGATCTTCGAGCGTGTAACCCATGGCTTTCAGCTCATCGGCAACCTTGCCAGTCAAAGGCGCGTGGGAATCGTAATAGATCGTATCCTTGGGCAATAACTGGTGATGCACGCGTTGCGCACCCACGGCTTCCTTGAGCGGGAGTTTGTAGTCGTAGATGTTATTCAGCACCTGAAAGATCGAGGTGAAGATCCGCGAGCCGCCGGGCGTGCCCAATACCAGCGTTACCTGACCGTCACGCGTCACCAGGCTCGGGCTCATCGACGACAGCATGCGCTTGCCCGGCTCGATGGCATTGGCGCTACCGCCCACTACGCCAAACGCATTAGCGACCCCCGGCTTGGAGCTGAAGTCGTCCATCTCATCGTTGAGCAAGAAACCCCCGCCCTTCACCACCACGCCACTGCCGTAATCCCAGTTCAACGTATAGGTATTGCTGACCGCGTTGCCCTGCTTGTCGACGATCGAGAAGTGCGTGGTCTGATGCGGTTCCAGCCCCGGTTTGACGTTTTCGGTTGGAGAGATGGCGGTCGGATTGATCTCATTCGCGCGCTTGGCCAGATAACTCGGGTCGATCAATTCTGCAACGGGGGCCTTGGTGAAGTTCGGGTCGCCCAGGTAATCAGCCCGGTCAGCGAACACGCGCTTTTCGATTTCCGCCAGCAGGTGAATGTACTTGGCGGAATTCAACGCCACGCCTTTGAAGTCATCAGCTCGCTGCTCTTTGATGCCTATCAGTTGCGCCAGCGCGACTCCACCTGAGCTGGGCAAAGGCGCGGTGTACAAGGTGTTGCCCTGCCAGTTGACGTGCAGCGGCTTGCGCCAAAGCGCTTTGTAATCAGCAAGATCCTGTTTGGTCACCAGACCTTTGTCATGCTCCATTTGCTTGACCAATAGATCAGCGGTCTCACCCTTATAGAACTCATCCGCACCCTTGTTGGCGATGCGTTCCAGGGTCTTGGCCAGCTCAGGCTGACGCAAGGTTTCACCAACTTTCATGCTGCCAAAGTAATCGTTGAAATTGGTGGTGCCCTTGAACAGCTCCAGGGCTTCCTGACGGTACATGTATTGTTTTTCAGCCACTTTGAAGCCGTTCTGCGCATAGCCAATCGCGGGGGTCAGCAACTCAGCCCATTTCAGCTTGCCGAATTTTTGATGCGCTTCCCACAGCCCCATAACCGTACCCGGCACGCCGACTGCGCGGGCACCGACCAGGCTCATGTTTTCGATCACCTCGCCTTTTTCGTTGAGGTACATGTTACGGCTGGCCGTTTTGGGCGCCGTCTCACGGTAATCGAGGAAGTACGGTTTGCCATTCATGAACAAGGTCATGAAGCCACCGCCACCAATGTTGCCCGCCTCGGGGTAGGTAACGGCCAGCGTGAATGCGGTAGCGACCGCGGCGTCCACCGCATTGCCGCCTTTGCGCAGCACATCGGCGGCTACTTTTGCGCCGTACTCATCAGGCGACGCTACCGCGCCGCCCTCAAGCGTGACTGCGAATACTGAAGATGAACTGAAGATTGCCACTGACAAAGCCAGTGTCTTGAACATAACCACTCGCATGAGGCTTCCTTAATGTGAAGGTCAGACGAGGTTGATTAATGACCAGTGAGGCCGTAAACGCAAATTTTAGACCTGTAGGAGCTGCCGAAGGCTGCGATGGTGGTGTGTCAGAATGAATGCTTCGCAGCCTTCGGCAGCTCCTACAGAGAATGCACTCACAGTCTTGTTGAATCGTCGCGGTCTAGTCGCAAGAGGCCAACTAAACCACATACCCCGCCATCTTCTCCTGAATGAAATCCAGGAAGCATTGAATCCTGAGCGCCAGCTGTGAGTTGCGGTAATACACCGCATGGATCGGCTGGCGATGACCGCTGTTGGCGTTGGGCAGAATGACTTTGAGGCGACCGAGGCGGATGTCTTCGTGGGTCATGAAGTGCGAAAGACAGACGATGCCCTCTCCCGCCAATGCCAGATGGCGCAGGGTCTCGCCGCTGGACGCAGAAATAGCGGGCTGGATCAGTAAACGATCACCTTCGGTATGGCGCAGCGGCCAATGGTTGAGGGTTTCGGTGTGGGTGAAACCCAGCAGTACGTGGTTGCTCAATGACGCTACGGTTTTGGGCTGACCATGGCGCTCAAGATAAGCCGGGCTGGCCAGAATATTCAGTGGGCTACTGCCCAGAAAACGGGCATGCAGCGTTGAATCTGCGAGGTTGCCGATCCGGATGGCGACGTCTGTATTTTGTTCCAGCAGATCGATGATCAGGTCGTTGGTGTTGAGTTCCAGCTGGATCTCCGGATAACGCTGACGAAACTCGGCCACGTAAGGTACGACCGAATGGAACATGAACGGCGATGCCGCGTTGATCCGCAAACGCCCGGCCGGGGTCTGGTGACGCAATGACAGGCGCTCTTCGAGGTCTTCCATTTGCGCCAGGATCTGTCGGGCCTGCTCGAGGAAGTACTTGCCCTCTTCCGTCAGGTCCATGCGCCGCGTGGTGCGGTTGATCAGGGTGGTTTCCAGCTTGGCTTCGAGGCGCGACAGCGTACGGCTGATGGCCGATGGCGTCTGTCCGATCTGCTCGGCCGCGGCAGAAATTGAACCGCTTTCGATGACTGAAACAAATACCTGTAATTCGTCAGACCGGGCTTTCATCCATGTACTCCGCTCGAAAATACGCGGGATATTAGCGCTATTTTTGAGCAGGGGTTGAAAACCAATACTGAAGCGCCGGAGCTGTGGAAGATTCTATGCTGGCCTGCAAACACAATTCGCTCCCACAGGGGCTGTGTCGCCTCTCAAACCTGCGATTGAACCCCAAACACCTGCGCCAGATGCGCTTCGTAACGCTTCACGTCGTTCTCGATATTCGGCATCTTCATGACATCCACCGCCAGGAAAGTCGGCAAAGCGGTCATGTCGAGGAACTCGTTGGCTTTGTGGAACGGGAAATACACCGCATCCACACCCTTGCCTTCAAAGAAATCAGTCGGGTCTTCGAACGCTTGCTGTGGCGCGTTCCAGGTAGCGGAAATCATGTACTGCTTGCCCTTGAGCAAGCCTCCACTGCCGTATTTCTGCGACGCATCGGAACGGGTACGACCATCGTTGGCGTACAGCGAACCGTGGCCTTCGGTGAAGACTTCGTCGATGTACTTCTTGACGGTCCAAGGAGCGCCCATCCACCAGCCTGGCATCTGATAAATGATCACATCAGCCCACAGGTACTTCTGCACTTCATCAATGATGTTGTAACCCCCGTCAATGAAGGTTTCTTTGACGTCGAACCCGGAGCGATCCAGATACGCCACCGCCGCTTCATGCAGGGTGGCGTTGTAACGACCATCGGAGTGAGCGAATTGTTTGCCGCCGTTCAATAACAGAATCTTTTTCATGTGTTACCCCATCAAGTAAAAGGGAGGGTCATTAAATTTGATGGGCGAAAGATACAGGCTGAGGTCTGTGAGAATAAGGCCGGCAAGGTCAAATAACTTTTGATCCACAAGCACGAATAAGCCTCACATTATTGAAACCGCTAGCCGAGCAACAGATGTAAACCCAACGCTCCCATACCGATAAAGAACACGCGTTTGAACACCTTCGCGCTGATCCGTTGACGCAGCCACTGCCCGAACCACATACCCAGCAGCGCAGGGATCAACGCCAGAACCGAAGCGCCCAGCTCGCCGCCGCCCAGTGCGCCATTCCAGAACAGACCACCGGCCAACGCTAGCGTGGAAACCGTGAAAGAAAGACCCAACGCCTGCACCAGTGCGTCACGTTCCAGCCCCAATGCCTGCAAGTAAGGCACGGCGGGAATCACAAACACCCCGGTGGCCGAGGTGATCACGCCAGTGACAAAACCGCACGCCGGGCCTAGCCAGACTTCATGGCGTGGCGCAATACGCAGGGTCGGTAAAAACAGGCCGCTCAAGGCATAAAGCAATAAGGCCGCGCCTAACGCCCGGGTCATCAATGGGCCGCTGCTGATGCCGATGACCATGGACCCCAAGACCGTGCCCAGAGCGATCATCAGCAACATGGGCCAAAGCCGCTTGAGCAGCGGGATCAGATGACCGCCAGTTATCAGTTGCCAGACATTGGTCACGGTCGAAGGAATGATCAGCAATGCGGCTGCCTGCGCCGGAAGCATAACCATCCCGAGCAACCCCATGGCCACGGTCGGCAAGCCAAGGCCGATCACGCCCTTCACGGTTCCGGCGAGCAAAAAAGCCCCCATCACCAGCCCTGATAAGGCCCAACCGAGTGTTTGATAGTGCTCGATAATGTCGTTCATGGCCGTATATTGGCAGCGCAGACCGTATTGGAAAATTCGCCATATACTGAGCCAGCCTCAGGCAGAGACATAGGCTGTTTTTGCTTGCTGCTGTCTGAATTCCTTGTGCAACTCTCATCAACCAAAATGTAATTCCCTGATCTGGAATACTTTTCTGTAGGAGCTCACGAGCACCGCGAGGCAGCGATGGCGTACTGCCTGACACACCGCTATCGCGGCCTCGCGGTGCTCGTGCGCTCCTACAGAGTCCATGTTTGCTGCACGACCGCGTGGTGTCAGGGACACCGGGGCGACTTCTACAGAAAATGTATTTCAATGCGGTGGTCTGCATTGTTTTGAGATGAGCCACACCGGACAAACCCACATGCACTTCGATTTGATTGATCTACGCCTGTTCCTGAATGTGCTGGAAAGCGGCAACATCACCGCCGGAGCGGCACGCAGTCATCTGTCGCTGGCATCGGCGAGTGCGCGAATTCGGGGGATTGAGACCTCGCTGAACATTCCGCTGCTTGAACGCGGTCGGCGCGGCGTGACGCCAACGGCTGCTGGCAAGGCGCTTGTGCAGCACGCACGGCTGATTCTGCAACAGGTCGAGCGCATGCAGTTTGATCTCGCGGACTATGCCAAGGGATTCAAGGGACAAGTGCGCCTGCTGTGCAACAGCTCAACCCTCAGCGAGCATCTGCCAGAGCTGCTGGCGGACTTCCTGGTCAGCCATCCGCACATCGACATTGAAGTTGAAGAGCATTCCAGCCTGCGCATCATTCATGCGTTGCGCAATGGCACGGCCGACATCGGGATTATTTCCGACGCAGTCGACGCCAGTGACCTGCAGACCCGGCCGTTTCGAGCGGATCCATTGAGCCTGATCATGCCGCTCGATCACACGTTGCAGCGCGAGCCAAAACTGCATTTCAACCAGGCGCTGGATTATGAATTCGTCGGTCTGTCGGCCAACAGTGCCCTGGCCCTGCACCTGGAAGCACAAGCGTTGCATCTTGGTAAACGACTGCGCATCAGGGTGCGAGCTGAAGGCTTTGACGCAGCGATCCGGATGGTCAGCCATGGCGCGGGATTGAGCATAGTGCCGCAAGCCGCGGTGCAACGCTGGCAAGGGCCGCACACCTTCAAAAGTGTGCCATTGAGCGACGCATGGGCCGACCGGCAATTGCTCCTGTGCGCGGTGGATTTCGCTGCATTGCCGGGGTATGCGGCGGTATTGCTGGCAGCGTTGAGCATGAAAGGCGAACAGGCCCCGAATTGAAGCGCACTTCAGGCAGGAGGTGCTGCCCCACGGAAAACACTGGATCTGTAGGTGCTCGTGCGCTCCTACAGTTCTTTGTAGCAGGCACAATCGGGGCTTTTTTCTTCAACCGTCAGCAGTCCCCAATCCCCCTACTATCCTGATTGCAGCAATAGCTAACGGCACATCAGGAAAACCATGAAAATACTCGTCACAGGCGCAACAGGTTTTATCGGTAAAGCATTGCTGCACAGGCTTGCTACAGAGCCTCAATACCAGGTGACAGGTTCGACCCGCCAGCAAAATCCTGAGCCGTCGGTGGCACCACTGATTGAAGTAGGCACCGCAAATGCCGCGACCGACTGGTCAGCCGCCCTGCAAGGCGTTGATGCGGTTATCCATGTTGCAGCCCATCTCGCCACCCGCGGCAGTACGCTGGAAGAACTCAGAAGCACCAATGTCGACGGCACGCTGGCCCTGGCGCAGCAAGCATTGTCTGCGGGCACGCAACGTTTCATTTTCATCAGCTCGGTCGGCGTCAATGGCTCGACAACCCGCCATGCCCCTTTCAACGAAATATCCCTGCCCGTTCCGACGGATGATTACGCACGGTCAAAACTCGAAGCGGAGCAAGCGCTGCAAAAGCTGTTACACGGCACAGCCATGGACCTGGTGATCATCCGTCCACCACTGGTCTACGCGGGCCATGCGCCGAGGAATTTTTCGAAGTTGATGCAGTGGGTTCGCTCCGGGGTGCCCATGCCGTTTGCTGCCATTCATAACCGGCGCAGCATAATTGCCTTAGAGAATCTGGTGGATTTCATCGCGCTGTGTGTCAGACACCCTGCCGCTGCCAACGAACTGTTCCTGATTTCGGACGGCGCTGACCTCTCGACCGCTGAATTGGTGAAGCACCTGGCCAATGGAATGGGCTGCTCAGCCCGGCTGGTGCCTGTGCCTGCGTCGTTATTGCGTCGCGGGGCAAGGCTGTTGGGCAAAGGCCCTATGTATTCCACGCTGTGTGCATCGCTGGTGGTTGATTCGGATAAAGCGCGTCGCCTGCTCGGCTGGACCCCGCCCCTGGCGACCATTGATGCGCTGATCAAAAGCGGTCGTGATTACCGCACATTGAACACTTGAACACGCGCCCATAAAAAACCCGCTCCGGAGGATGAATCCGGGGCGGGCCATATTTCGATGGGGATCGAAATTTATTACAGGATGCTGATCGGGTATTCGATGATCAGACGAGTGTCGTCGACTTTCGAGTTGAAGTCCGAAGCGCCACTGCGATAGGTCGCATTACGCACACGGAAGCTCAGGTCCTTGGCCGGGCCAGACTGGACGACGTACTTGGCTTCGATATCACGCTCCCAAGCGTTGATATTGTCGCGGGTCGCGGTGGTCGCATCGGAACCCATGACATAACGCGTCATGAAGCTCAGGCCCGGCACGCCGTAGAGCGCCATGTTCAAGTCATAGCGTGCCTGCCAGGACTTCTCGTTTTCATGGTTGAAGTCAGAGAATTGAACCGAGTTGCCGACGAAGATGGTGCTGTTACCGTCAACACCGTAATCGTAGTTGTTGGTGCCATTCACCACCTGACGGCCAACCAGGAAGGTGTGCGCACCGAGGGTGTAGGACGCCGTCAGACTCCAGATAGTGCTGTCGTAAACGCCCCGCTCTTCAGCGCCGATGCTTTTGGTGTCGTAACCGTTAAGGTCGAACTTCACGACGTCCTGTGGCGACAACGCCAAAGCGTAAGTCAGGCTGCCGTAGTATTTGCGCCATACGTCTTCAACGTTCGAGTAGTAAGCACTGGCCGACAGGTTCTTGTTGAACTTGTACAAACCGCCACCGAAGTTGATGACATCCAGGCCACCGCTGTCGTGGTTGCTCGAGTTACGGCTTTTCAGCGAGGTGAAGTGACCACCTTGCAGGGTCAAATTGTCAATTTCGTTACTGGTGACCAACAGACCTTGAGCCGTTTCCGGCAACAGACGGCTGTCAGACGTCGCGAAGACCGGGTTGTTGACGATCTGGTCGCCAAACTTCAACACGGTTTTGGAAACGCGCATTTTGACCGCAGCGCCAGCATATCCGTAGCCGTCTTTGGCATGGGTGCCGCCATCTTCCTGCTCAAGCAAACCGGTACCGCGGCCAGTGCGACCATCGCCAGTATCCAGCTTCAGACCGTACATGCCGATCGCATCCAGACCAAAACCGATGGTGCCTTGAGTGAAGCCGGATTCAAAGTTGCCGATGAAGCCTTGCGCCCACTCTTCGCCGGTGTCGCCTGAGTTGCGAGCACGCTGGTCGCGGTTCATGTACATGTTGCGCGCCTTGACGTTCAACTTGGCGCCTTCCAGAAAACCCGTAGCGTCTGCCTGCGAATCAGCAAAAACCGGCTGCACAGATCCCGCTGCCACTGCCAGGGCAATGACACTTAGCTTGCTAACATTCATTACTGCGCTCCGTTGGTTATCGCATCCGCCTGCCTTCGTTGGGCGAGCGGATATTTATTGGCAGATTCAGAAGGGGTTGTTTCCTTTGCCAATACATTCGCGATGGCATTTCTTATAGATCAAGCCGTTGTTCCCACACACAACCAGTCCCGGCTTCTTCTCCCCAAGAAGCCCCCAACCCAGGTCTGGCTTGTTACTACTCTCCCTAGTAGCCCTGTTCCGGGTTGACCTGATTCGCCAAGGGTAAATCCGCATCAAGGCGTTTCAGGTTTCCAAGAATCTGTTCAGCTATCACTTCGTAGGAAGCGGATGAAGCAATGTGCGGCGTCACGCATATCTGCGGATGGCGCCAGAATGAGTCGTCCGTGGGTAATGGTTCCTGCTCGAATACATCCAGCAAAGCGCCACGCAATTGACCGCTGTCCAGCGCGGCTAACAAGTCGTCGCGACGCAGGTGTTCGCCACGACCGCAGTTGATGATGACCGAGCCTTTCGTCATGGGCGCGAAGGTCTCGTTATTCAGAATGCCAACTGTCTCTGTGGTAAGAGGCAATAAACAGACCAAGATGTCCAGATCCTGCAAAAACTCATTGAATTCAGCCAATTGAAAGGTTTTTACGCCCTCAACCTGCTGCGCACGACGGGCCCAGCCGCGGGTATCGAAACCCAGCCCGGCCAGTTGCACCGCAACGGCGCGCCCCAGCTCGCCAAGCCCCATAACGCCCACTCGGGTTTGCTTGGCCGGTTGCTGCCCGGGTCGATGCCAGACCACGCGGGCCTGATTTTTCAGCATCTGATCAAAGCCACGATGATAGTGCAGCACACCCCATAGAACGTATTCGATCATGCCCAGTCGATGGTCCGGATCAATGATGCGACAGACCGGAACATGCGCTGGCCGACTTGGATCCTTGAAGATCTGATCAGCACCGGCAGCAATGGAATGAATAAGACGCAGCTTGGGAAACATTCCCAGATCGCCTGGCGACGGGTTCCAACAGAGTGCAACTTCAGCGCCCTGCGCACCGGCTTCGCCCGGCCGCAGAATCGTCAGTGACGGGTCCAGCGCCAAGAGTTTTTCACGAACACGCCCCAGGCCACCTCCTGTGCCAAGCAACACCAGAGGCTTCATGAGCAATACTCGTCACGCTGGCTGGCAATCAGTTCCAATGCCGCCTGCCAGGCCAGTTCGGTGATGCCTTCGCTGTCGTCGGCTTCGAACTGTTGCGCGGTGTGCTCGCAGATGTGTGGGTCTGGCTGTACCAGCTCGACGCCACCGGCCAGCGCGTGAACCTGCGCCTGACAGGCTCGCTCCAGGAAGTAGATATTGGCGAACGCTTCGGCCGTGGAACCACCGGCGACCAACAGGCCGTGATTGCGCAGGATCATCGCGTTGTTGCTGCCCAGGTCGGCCACCAGACGCTCACGCTCTGCGACATCAACCGCGATACCTTCGTAGGTGTGATAACTCAGACGGTTGTAGAACTTCAATGCGTGCTGACTCAACGGCAGCAACCCTGCCCGTTGCGCCGACACGGCGATACCTGCCGCGGTGTGGGTATGAATCACACAGTGCGCATCGGGGCGCGCCGCATGAATCGCAGAATGGATAACGAAGCCCGCACGGTTGACGCGGTGCTCAGGGTAAAACTCGTCGACGACGTTACCCTCGCTATCGATCTTCACCAGCGTGCTGGCACTCATGCGTTCGAAAAGGGTGCCATAGCGATTGATCAGGAAGTGTCCGCTGTCGCCCGGCAGCCGCAGGGAAATGTGCGTATCGATCAGGTCGGTCATGCGGTAGTGAGCCAGCAAACGGTAGAGCGCAGCGAGTTCGCAGCGGGCGTTGCGTTCGGTCTCGGGCATGTGCAGCGGTAGCCGATCGTGGCTGGCGGGAGCGGACATCGTGGGTTCCATCAAAAGGTCATGGCGCAATTTGTGCAGCCTTTTTAAGAGCAAAGGGCAAAGCAGTTCAATTCGCCATTGCTTATATTCATTATTTTTTTCACCAATAAAGGCTGTGCAGTGACTCAATCGACAAGCCCGGTAGCCATTCCTCGTCCGTCTTCGCGGCCGTTGGGCGAGCGGCTGGACTGGAATCTGTTGCGTACCTTTCAAGTCGTCGCGCAAGAGCTGAGCATCAGCCGCGCCGCCGCAAGGCTGCACCTGTCCCAGCCCGCCGTCAGTCAAGCGATCAAGCGTCTTGAAGAGCAACTGGGAGCTGCGCTGATCGAACGTCGCGGGCCGCGCTTTCTGTTGACTCAGTCGGGCATTGAAACGCTGCGCGTAGCAGCGGAAGTGCAGAGCCATTTCACCCAGCTGGACGCGGCACTGGAGCGCAGCAGCGATCAGGTCGTAGGCAAAGTGCGGATGCTGACGGTGAGCGGGATTCGCTGCCCCGCCTACGATAAGTTTCTGTCGCAATTGCACCGCGACTATCCCGGCATCACCCTGGAAATAGACGTGCAATCCAGCGACGCAATCCTTAGCTCGCTGTCCCAGAAAACCGCCAGCTTCGGCCTGGCAGTCAACCGCACAGCGCCCGCCTGGCTTGGCCAGCAATGCATGACTCAGGAGCACTACGCGTTCTATTGCAGCGACGAGCATCCTTTATACGGGCGCGACGATTTGACCCTCGCCGACCTGCGCAACGAGCAACTGATTATTTTCACCGGGGATCTGCTGGGGGGCACGCTGTCGTCGCTGGCCGAGTTTCGTGACCTGCACAAGCTCACCGGACAAATCGTCGCTTCGTCCGCCAATACACAGGAAGTCTTACGTCTGGTACTGGCGGGATTTGGCATCGCATGCCTGCCGCAACACATCTGCCAGAACGAATTGGCAACCGGCCGTTTGTGGCGCTTGCCGCCTGAAGAAGGTGTGGGTTCTGTGGATATCAACTTGCTGTGGAATCTGGAGCAACGCCTGACCAAAGCCGAATCAGTATTCCTTCAACGCCTGCGCGAGACGGCCACTGATGGCCAATCCGCACCTTGATGTTCCGTTCCGGTGCGCGACAACCGGGTACTTCCGTAACATGCACCAGTAGCGCGCACTAGTTGTTGCCTTATTAGCTCTGGTTATTAGCGCTGGAACTTTCCTGCATTATTTCGAGGAAAACATCCAACAAAGGGTTGCGTGGAACCTGCTGCTTGTACAACAGTTTAAACGGTGTGGCTATGGAGAATTTATGCCTCTTTATAGAGCGCATATCCCCACGCTCGACATAACTTCTGGCCCAATGAACGGGTAAATAACCCAGATAACGGCCGGTCTTTATCATGATCGCCACGGCCTCAACCTGAGTGGCCACAGCTGTCACTTCGCGCTGGCTCATCAGTGTCGACTTGCCCGCATGGACGGCATAAGCGTGCTCGACGAACTCTGCTTCCGACAGGCACTTCTCATCGACACTTTCGTCACTCATGGCGAAAAATGGATGGCTGTTCGAGCAGTAAAGTTCTGACACTTCGTCATACAGCGGGATCACCTGAAAGTCATCTTTACCGCTATACACGGGCACAATACCGGCTGCAAAACGGCCTTTGAGAATACCTTGTTCGATCTCGTCCAACGGTGCCACATTGAGCCGCACCTTTGCCTTTGGAGCCTTTAGCTGCAAGGCTTTCAGGGCATCCACCAAGGGGGAGTCGGGATCTGAAACGGTGTTATCGATGACGGCGATATTCAAATCGCCGAGCAACTCGCCACGCACATTACCGAGGCGGTCACGAAAGTTATCCAGCGCCATGAACAGGTCAAGGCTGGCGTCGTAGATAATCTTGCCTTGTTCGGTCAGGCAGAACTTTTCCCGCCCTCGCGTACATAAGCGCATGCCCAGTCGAATTTCAAGATCCGATATCTGCTTACTGATTGCCGCCAGGCTGATATTCAGTTCTACCTGTGCAGCGGTAAATCCTCCCGCTTCAACCACTGCCCTAAAAACCTTGAAGAGTTTCAAGTCCATGGCGCTGGCCATTGACATCGCCGCTTCACCACTTCTTTTTGGCAGGTTTCCAGTTTCAGTAAGTTGACTTGCCATTTAAAACATTTCCCCGCGCGTTGGTTTTTTCTAGCATCCCTCTCAATTGATCAATTCAACGTTAAGTGTAAGTCCACTTATTCCTTGCTCGCCCCGCGATCTTCACATCGCAGTTCGTATCGCACAACACGCTGTTGTTCAGGGTGGAGCAATCAACGTGCCAACGGAGAATCTACATGTCTGACGCCACTGATCGCCTTTGGGGCGCACGTTTCAAGACCGGCCCTGCCGAAGCCATGGCCAACCTGTCCCGTTCCCCACGCGCCTACTTTCGCCTGACGCCGTACGACATCGCCGGCTCCAAGGCGCATGCCAACGAGCTGAACCGCGCCGGACTGCTGGATGCCGACGAAACCGCACGCATCATCGAAGCCTTGCGCACCATCGACGTGGACTTCGCCGCGGGCAACATCGAACCGATTGCCGCCGACGAAGACGTACACACCTTCATCGAACGCCTGCTCACCGAACGCCTTGGCACGCTGGGCGGCAAACTGCGCGCAGGTCGTTCGCGCAACGACCAGTCGGCTAATGACATGCGGCTGTTCCTGCGTGATCAGGTGCGGGTCATGACCCTGGCAATTCTCGAATTGCAGAAGGCGTTGGTCTCGCAAGCCGAGCAGCACATCAACACCATCGCGCCGGGCTTTACTCACTTGCAACAAGCGCAACCGATCGTGTTCGCCCATCACCTGATGGCGCACGCTCAGGCGATTCATCGTGACATCCAGCGCCTGCAGGATTGGGACAAACGCTTCAACCTGTCGCCACTCGGCGCGGCCGCTCTGGCAGGCTCGGCCATCGCTCGCGATCCGCAGCGCTCGGGGGCAGAAATGGGCTACAGCGGCCCCTGCGAAAACTCCATCGACGCCGTCGCCAGCCGCGACCACGTCGCGGAATTCCTGTTCTGCAGCAGCATGCTCGGCATCAACATTTCGCGACTGGCCGAAGAGTTCTGCCTGTGGACTTCCCGCCAGTTCCGCTGGATCGAACTGGACGACGGTTACGCCACCGGCAGCTCGATCATGCCGCAGAAAAAAAACCCGGATATCGCCGAACTGGCCCGCGGGAAATCAGGCCGGCTGATCGGCAGCCTGACCGGCATTCTGGCCGTGCTCAAGGCTCAGCCGCTGTCTTACAACCGCGATTTGAGCGAAGACAAACACGCCATTCTCGACAGCCTGGAAACCGTGCACCTGGTGCTGCCTGCTTTCGCGGGCATGGTCCAGACCATGAAGGTGCGCGTTGACGAATTGCTGCGTCAGGCACCACTGGGCTTCACCCTCGCCACTGAAGTTGCCGACTGGCTGGCCGTGCGCGGCGTACCGTTCAAGGAAGCGCACGAGATCACCGGCAAGCTGGTGCAGCTCTGCGAAGAAAACAATATCGGCCTGGAAGAACTCAGCACCCAACAACTGGCCGCAACCGACTCACGCCTGACGCCAGAAGTGCTCGACGCACTGACGCTGGAAGCGGCACTGGCGGCGCGCAGCGGCTGGGGCGGAACGTCGCCGGTACGGGTGGCCGAGCAGATCGAGCGGTTCAAAGCGCAACTGGTCGCACAGGAAAAATGGGCACTCGACTACGCGGGTCCGCGCGGCTGATTCAACGGAGAGCATTCCATGTCAAAGCCTCAAGCTTCAGCGAGCGCCGAGCGCGCTTCACTCGCGGCCAAGTACGACATTTCGACCTACAAGGTTGTGCCACGTCGTTACTACGGTCGTTATGCCTCAGCGACACTGATCGTGGTGCTGTTGATCGGGCTGGTTCATGCCTTCATCAACGGCAATATCGAATGGGGTTTCGTGCGGCAATTTCTGACCGCCGAATCGATCATGTTCGGCCTGTTGAACACCATCATCATGTCCATCCTGGCCATGGCGCTGGGGGTGGTGCTCGGGGTGATCGTGGCGGTGATGCGCATGTCGCAGAACCCGCTGCTGCGCTATGTGGCTCAGGGTTACACCTGGCTGTTTCGCGGTACACCGCTGATCCTGCAATTGCTGCTGTGGTTCAACCTGGCGTTGATCTTCCCGACTCTGGGCATTCCCGGTTTGTTCGAGTTCAAGACTGTTGAAGTGATCACGCCGTTTGCCGCCGCACTGCTGGGGCTGGGTATCAATCAGGGCGCGTACACGGCCGAAGTGGTGCGTGCCGGTCTGCTGTCAGTGGACAGCGGCCAGTACGAAGCTGCCAAGTCCATCGGCATGCCGCGTCTGCAAGCATTGCGCCGGATCATCCTGCCTCAGGCCATGCGGATCATCATCCCGCCGGTCAGCAACGAGTTCATCGGCATGGTGAAAATGACCAGTCTGGCCAGCGTCATTCAGTATTCGGAGCTGCTGCACAACGCACAGAACATTTACTACGCCAACGCCCGCGTCATGGAGCTGCTGATCGTGGCTGGCATCTGGTATCTGGCGGTCGTGACCATCCTGACCCTGGGTCAGAGCCGACTGGAAAAACGCTTCGCCCGCGGCGCTGGCAAACGTAACTGAGCCCCAGGAGGCGCAATCATGTTGAACATCGTCAAAGCAGTAGACGTCAACAAGTTCTTCGGCGACTTCCAGGCGCTCAAGAACGTGAATCTGGAAATCCCTCACGGCGAAGTGCTGTGCATCATCGGCCCGTCAGGCTCGGGCAAAAGCACGTTGCTGCGGTGCATCAACCAGCTGGAAAAGGTCGATGCAGGCGGCTTGTGGGTGGATGACGAAATCCTCGGCTACCGCACCGACGGCCATAAGCTGGTGGAGCTGAGCGACGTACAGATCGCAAAGCAACGGCTCAAGACCGGCATGGTGTTTCAGCGCTTCAACCTGTTCGCGCACATGACCGTGCTGGAAAACATCATCGAAGGGCCGTCGCAGGTGCTGCGTCAACCCGTTGAAGATTGCCGGGAACTGGCCATGGAACTGCTCAAGCGCGTAGGCCTGGAAGCCAAGGCCAATGCTTATCCCATCGAGCTTTCAGGTGGTCAGCAACAACGTGTTGCCATCGCTCGGGCCTTGGCCATGCGTCCCAAGCTGATGCTGTTCGATGAGCCGACGTCGGCCCTCGATCCCGAGCTGGTCGGCGAAGTGCTGTCGGTCATGCGTGACCTGGCCAAGAGCGGCATGACCATGATTGTGGTCACTCACGAACTGGGGTTTGCCCGGGAAGTGGCCAACCGCGTGGTGTTCATGGATGCGGGGCAAATCATAGAGACGGGGGCACCCGAAGACGTGCTGATGAACCCGCGCAACCCACGCACCCAGGATTTTATTGCTGCCGTTTTGAACTGAACTCAAACCCTTGCTGAGGATGTCCGATTTGAAAACTTTCGCGCTTACCGCTACCGCCGTACTGTCCGCCCTGATTTCGGTTTCGAGCTGGGCAGCCGACACTCACGTGTTGCCAAAATCCATCAAGGACAAGGGCTACATTACCGCCGGTATCGCTCCGAACTATCCGCCGATGGACTTCAAGGATCCTGCAACCGGCAAACTGACCGGCGTCGATTACGACCTGGGCACCGAGATCGCCAAGCGTCTGGGTGTCGAGATCAAGTGGCAGGAAACCGCTTTCGAACAAATGGTCAGCGGTCTGGCAACCAACCGTATCGACATCGTGCTGTCGGGCATGACCGACACGCCTGAGCGCCAGCAGACTGTAGACTTCGTTGACTACTTCAGCACCGGCCCGCAGTTCTACACACTCGAATCCCAGAAGGATTTGAAGACCACTGCCGACATGTGCGGCAAGAAAATCGGCACCAGCCGTCGCACCACATTCCCGGTGGAAATCGCCAAGTGGAGTGAAGTGAACTGTGTTGCTATCGGTAAACCGGCCATCACTGTCGTTGGCACCGAAGGCAGCGCCGATGCCCGTGCGCAACTGCGCCAGTCGCGACTGGACGCCGCCGTGCAAGGCAGCGAAACCCTGCCGTACATTCAGGGCCAGGAGCCAGGCGTGTTCAAGGTCATCGGTGAGCCATTGTCGCGTCAGTTGACCGGCCTGGGCGTTGCCAAGCACAACGCCGAGTTGAGCACCGCGATCATCGCCACCCTCAACGACATGATCAAAGACGGCACTTACGAGCAGATCCTCGGCAAGTGGCAGCTCAAGAATGGCGCAGTCGAACAAGCTGTCTTGAACGGCGCCAAGTAAGCGCGATTGCACTCGCCCAGGGACCGGGCGGGTGATATTCACACAGGCGGAGACTCCCCATGTTTGCCTCTAACGATCTGCGCTGGCCAAACAACGCCCGCGCCAGCGTCGCCCTGGCCTTCGATCTGGATGGCCCGACCGGTGCAGCCATGCTCGACGGCTCGATCTGGCAGAAACCGGAATACTTCACCTTCGGCAGCTACGGCCCCTATCGCGCACTGCCACGTCTGCTGGACATGCTCAAAGCCCACGCGACACCGGCGACCTTTTTCGTCCCGTCCTGGGTCGTGGAGAACTGGCCCAGACAATGCCAGGCAATCATCGAACACGGCCACGAAGTGGCTTATCACGGCTATCGTCATGAATCGTTTTTCGCCCTGGACCTGCAAGCCCAGCGCGGCGTCATGAAGATCAGCGCCGACATTTTCAAGCGCTATCTGGGCATCACTGCCACAGGTTTCCGGACGCCTTCGGGGGATTGGCACAAAGAAACACCCTCCTTGCTCATGGACTGCGGCGTGACCTACTCCAGCAGCATGCGCGGCGATGACCGCCCGTACTTCATCGAAGTGCCCGGTCAGCCAAACGGACTGGTGGAAATCCCCGGCCGCTGGGAACTGGATGACTACGCCTCGCTGGCCTACACCCGTGCGCCGAATTACCCGGCCGGGCTCGACCGCATCGCCAGTTACGACCAGACGCTGGACAATTGGTGTCGCGAGTTCGACGGCACCTATCGCGAAGGTCTGTGCATGACCACGCTGTTCCATCCCAAGATCAGCGGCAAGCCGGGGCGCATCGGCATTCTTGAGAGATTTCTGGAGCACATGCACAGTCACCCGGACGTCTGGTTTGCCACCTGTAACGATGTCGCCAACTTCTGGCTCAAGGAGCATCGGCATGACTGAATCCAGATCCGTCTGGCCCGCGCCTTATCGTTGCGCAGTGGTCATCACCTTTGATTACAACGATATTCACGGCATCCTGACCCAGGTCCCGGCGATTGCCGGGCGCGATAAAAGTCTGTCGGTCTGGCGCTACGGCACCACACGCGGCGTGCAGCGGGTGCTGCAGATTCTCGCGGATCAGAACCTGCCATCGACCTGGTGCATCCCCGGTATCGTCGCCGAGGAGAACCCACAAGTGATTCAGGCCATTCATGCAGCAGGCCACGAAATCGCCTGCGCGGGCTATCGCCATGAAGACTTTTCGCAACTCGATCTTGCCGGGCAACACGCTTCTCTGAAGCAAGGCTGCCAGGTGATTGCCGAGATGACAGGTCAGCGTCCCAGCGGATTTCGTGCGCCCGCAGGCAGTTATGCGCCGGGCTTCGTTGATGCAATGCGTGCAGAAGGTATCGCATGGTCCTCCTCGTGGTCTGGCGATGATCTGCCCTATTTGCATCCAGCGACGCAGGTTGACTCGGCACCATTGGTTGAACTGCCGCTGCATTGCGAACTGGAGGACGAGCCGTACTTCGCCTTCAACCTGGCGCCTGCGGTGCCGGTCAGCCAGGCGCGCATTGGCTCCAGCGCCGAGGTGCTGAAAAACTGGCAGCATGACTTCAATGGCTTCCACCGTTTCGGCCTGTGCTACGTGTTGCGCCTGCATCCCGAAACCCTCGGCACCGTCGGCCGAAGTGGTTTGTTGCTGGAGCTGCTGAGCTGGCTCAAGGCGCAGCCGGAGGTGTGGTTTGCCACCGCTGAGGAAGTTGCGGATTGGTGGAGTGGCAATCACGGTGCAGTGCCTGAGGATCACCCGGCGGCAGTGTTTGAGCGGCACAACAAAGTCCAAAAAGCCTGAGATTTACATCGGCATATATCGAACCTGTAGGAGTGAGCTTGCTCGCGATAGCGTCAATTCAGGCGATAAATTCGCCGACCAAAAAACCGAATCGCGAGCAAGCTCACTCCTACAGTCCCAGTGTTTGCTTCGCGACAGCGCGGTGTCATGGCACCCGAGCCTACCCAAATCGCGGTAACGTCCAATTTATGAGCCTCTCTTTATGACCAACGCCGTCGCAACCCTCAGCCAGTTCATCTGCCGCACCTCATTCGATGAGCTGCCCGAAGCGCTGGTCGTCAAAGCCAAGCAGCATCTGCTCGACACCCTGGGCGCAGCGCTGGCCGGGTCGCAAGCTCCGCTGACCCAGAATGCGCTGCGCGCTATGAATGCCAGCGAGGCTGAAGGCGCATCGGTGATCTGGGGTGCCGACTATGGGTTGTCAGCGCGAAACGCAGCGCTGATCAATGGCATCGCCGCCCACGCGCTGGAGCTGGATGACGCTGGTGGCTGCGATCACTCCGGCGCGGTCGTCGTCCCGGCCATGCTCGCGGTATTGCCCTTGTGCGAGCCAATGCCCGATGGCCAGGAACTGCTCACGGCCATGGTGCTCGGTTACGACGTGGCGCGCCGGGTGCTGGAGGCCTGTGGAGGGTATTCCCCACATAACGAAGCAGGCTGGCATTCCACCGGCACCTGCGGAGTATTTGGCGCGGCTGCGGCCTGTGCTCGATTGCTCAAACTTGATGAACAGCAGACGGGCTCGGCACTGGGTCTGGCGGCCAGCATGAGTGGCGGCTTGTGGGCGTTCATCCACGACGGCGCTGACAGCAAAAAGCTCCATGCCGGACGCCCCGCCGAAGGTGGTGTGCTGGCTGCGTTGCTGGCGCGTGAAGGCATTACCGGGCCGACACAGGTGTTCGACGACGTATGGGGCGGATTTCTGCGCACACTCGCCCGCGACACGGCCCAGCCTCGGGCGCTGACCGATGATCTGGGCGTGGTCTGGAAACTGGCGCGTTGCTCGATCAAACCCTATGCGGCGTGCCGGGGTACTCACTCGGCCATTGATGCCATTGGCCAACTGTTGAACGAAATGCAGATCAACGCCGATCACGTCGCGTCCATTCAGGTCAACGCCAGCGCCTTTCTGGTGGACATGTGCGCGGGCATCGACACGAAGACCCTGGCCGCTGCGCAAATGAGCTTGCCCTATGCCCTCGCAGTGCGCTGCTTGCTGGGTCACGCGGGGCTGGATGCGTACGAAGAGATAAACCGCACGTCACCTGCCGTGCTGGGCTTCATGCAGAAGATACAGATGCAGGTCGATGAGTCCCTCGCACCGCTGGATGAGCCGTATGTCACGCTTGTCAGCGAAGATGGACGCAGCGCCACCCTGCAAATAAAAACCCCATTGGGCGGCCCGCTGAACCCGATCGGCGACGGCGAACTCTGGGCGAAATACAGCTCGCTGGCCAACCGCGCCCTGCCCGCCATGCAGTCCGAACATCTGGGCGAACTGTGCATGAACCTGCAGCACATCACTGATCTGCAGGAGATGCTGGACCTGTTGCGCAGCCCCTAAGCGCAAAGGCTAAGCCCAAAAATGTGACGCTGAAATGCAATCCAATGTGGGAGCAGAGCTTGCTCGCGATAAGGCTGGACGCGGTTCACTTTAGATCGCATCCAGCC
>NZ_JAGTPI010000025.1:0-78171 GCF_021147825.1 Pseudomonas quasicaspiana | reverse complement strand
CATCGACTGACAGACCGAATCGCGGGCAAGCGCGCTCCTACAGGGTCCGTGTTTGCTGCGCGACAGCGTGGTGTCAGGGACACCGGGGCGACTCCCACAAGATATTGTAGCCAGACATAGAATCTCCTACACAAGTCTGGCATCAGCTTCAGATTTTCTTGCGATACCCCTCAACAATCGCCGAGAAGTCCTTGCCGCCCTCGCCGCGCAGGCTCATCGCCTGATAAAGCTGCTGCGCCACTGCGCCAAGGATCACCGGTTGATGGGCGACGCGTGCCGCTTCGGTTGCCAGGCCCAGATCCTTGAGCATCAGCTCCGCACCAAAGCCGCCCGTATAACCTCGGGAAGCAGGCGCGGTGTCGACGATGCCTGGCCATGGGTTGTACATCTCTGAACTCCAGCAGCGACCTGTCGACGTGTTGATGATTTTCGCCAACACCTCAGTGTCGATGCCCAGCGAATCGCCCAATGCCATGGCCTCAGCGACGCCGATCATAGAGATGCCCAGCAGCATGTTGTTGCAGATTTTGGCGATCTGCCCAGTGCCGATGTCACCGCAGTGGACGATGTTCTTGCCCATTTGCGCCAGCACTGGTTTTAGCGTTTCGAAATGCTCGTGGCTGGCACCGACCATGAAGGTCAATGTGCCCGCCTGCGCGCCTCCGGTACCGCCCGATACCGGCGCATCACCGAGGCTGACGCCCTGCTTCGCCGCGATAGCCGCAACGTCGCGAATGGTCTGCGGATCAATGGTGCTGCAGTCCACAGCCGGTACACCGGGACCGATGCCTGCGAGCACGCCGTCTTCGTTCAGGTACACGCTGCGCACATGGGCCGCGGCGGGCAGCATGGTAATGACCAGCTCAGCGCCCTGAGCGGCATGTTTCGGCGATTCGCTGATGCGCCCGCCCAATGCAGCCAGCTCATTGAGGATGGTGGTGTTAAGGTCGAACAGATGCAGATGATGCCCGGCCTTGAGCAGATTACGGGCCATGGGCGCGCCCATGTTACCCAGGCCGATGAATGCGATTTTCATTGTTGTTCTCCTGATTCCGAAATCACCCGGATCTCATGTGGGAGCGGTGCTTGCCCGCGATAAGGGCGACGCGGTTTAAAAGGGAATTGCGGTGCCCTTATCGTCGGAATGCCGCCCAGACCAAGCTCAGCTCCCACAGAGTTGTCCTTCTACTTCAGGTTTATGGTGGTATTCACCCCGTCATTCACACTGTCATCGTCAAACCAGCGACTGGTGACAGTCTTGGTCTGAGTGTAGAACTGCACCACCTGTTTGCCGTAAGGGCCGAGGTCGCCGAGTTTGGAACCGCGTGAACCGGTGAAACTGAAGAACGGCACGGGCACCGGAATCGGGATGTTGATCCCCACCTGCCCAACGTCGATCTCACTCTGAAACTTGCGCGCCGCCGCGCCGCTCTGGGTGAACAGGCCGGTGCCATTGCCAAAGGGGTTGGCGTTGACCAGCGCGATGGCCTGATCCAGCGTGTCGACCTCCAGCACCACCAGCACCGGACCGAAGATTTCCTGGGTGTAGATCTGCATCTCAGTAGTGACACCAGAGAACAGCGTCGGCCCGACAAAGTTACCGTCCTCAAAACCCGGCACCTTAATGTCGCGGCCGTCCAGTTCGAGCTTCGCCCCTTCGCGCACGCCACTTTCGATCAGGTCCAGAATCCGCTGTTTGGCGCGCCTGGAAATCACCGGCCCAACATCGGTGCCCGCCTCGCTACCGGCGTTAACCTTGAGTTGCTGCGCCAGGGCTTTGAGGTCCGGCAGCCATTGCTTCGCCGCGCCGACCAATACCACCACCGAAGTGGCCATACAGCGTTGACCGGCAGCACCGAACCCGGCACCGACCAGGGCATTCAGCGTTTGTTGACGATTGGCGTCAGGCAGCACCACTGCGTGATTCTTGGCCCCCATCATCGACTGCACGCGCTTGCCGTGTTGACCGGCCAGGTTGTAGACATGGGTGCCGACGGCGGTAGAACCCACAAAGGAAACAGCTTTGATGTCCTTGTGAGTGCAAATGGCATCAACCACCTCTTTACCGCCATGCACCACGTTAAGCACACCCGGCGGAACACCCGCATCTACAGCGAGCTCGACCAGCAACATGGTCGACATCGGGTCCTGCTCGGAGGGCTTGAGCACGAAGGTGTTACCGCAGGCGATGGCCATCGGGAACATCCACAACGGGATCATTGCCGGGAAATTGAACGGTGTGATGCCCGCGCAGACGCCCAAGGGCTGGCGCAAGGTGTAGGTGTCAACACCGCCTGCGACGTTCTCGGAGAACTCGCCCATTTGCAGGCTACCGATGGAGCAGGCGTGTTCAACCACTTCCAGGCCGCGAAAGATATCGCCCTCCGCATCGGCGATGGTCTTGCCCTGTTCGGCGCTGAGCACTGCCGCAATGCGCGACGAGTGTTCACGAATCAACGCCTGCAACTTGAGCATGATGCGCATCCGCGCACCAATCGGCGTATGACGCCAGCTCTGAAAAGCCTTCTGCGCGGCGGCCACTGCGGCATCCACTTCACCGGTCGTGGCAAACGGCACTTGAGCCAGCACGTGCTGGGTTGCCGGGTTGATGATGTCGTGCCATTCGGTGCTTTGCGATTCAACCCATTCGCCATTGATCAGCAGCTTGACTCGATCCACGGTGTTGTTCTTGTTGTTCGGGGAAGCGTTCATGAAAATCTCCTAATCAAACAGTTATTCAGGACTCGCTCAGGACACCCTGTGTCGAGGCGGATCGCGCTTCATTAGCGCGGTGCAGAACAACGCCACAACGCCCATACCCACCAGATAAACAATCACGTAATGCGGGCTGCCATCGGCATAGGCCAGTAGCTTGGTGGCGATCATCGGTGCGAATCCGCCGCCCAATACACCCGCCAGTTGCACCGATACCGAAATGCCGCTGTAGCGAATTTCTGCCGGGAACTGTCGGGCGAACAGCAATGATTCAGGGGCATAAAGAATCGGGAACACCACACCCACCGCCAGCACCATCGCCCACCAGACCAACAGCGGTTCGCGGGTGCCGAGCATCGCGAAGAACGGATAGGCAAACGCGCACAGCAGCAATAAACCGGCGAAGTACAACCGGCGCTGGCCGACCTTGTCCGAGAGGTAGCCGCAAAACGGCATGGTGATCAGTGACAGCGCTGCACCCGCAGTAATCGCGTTGAGGACGTCGGCACGAGGGATCTGCAACTGATTCGCGGCATACGCCAGGGCGAAGGTCACTGACATGTAGAACCAGGCGTTCTCGGCAGTCCGTGCGCCGATGATCGTCAGGGTTTCCCGCGGGTGTTCACGCAGCACCTTGAGCAGCGGCACCTTGACTGCAATTTTGTCTTTCTTGAGCTTTTCGAAGTCCGGCGACTCCGGCACTTTCAGACGGATCAGCCATCCCACGCCCAGCAGCACGATGCTGGCAATGAACGGCAGCCGCCAGCCCCAGCTGAGCATGTCTTCTTCGGGCAATTTGGCGACCATGCCCATGGCCAGCGTTGCCAATACAAGGCCTGCACCAACACCGGTTTGCGGCAAACTGCCGTAGAAGCCTTTTTTGCCTTCAGGCGCATGTTCGACGGCCATCAACACCGCACCGCCCCACTCGCCTCCCACCGCCATGCCTTGCAGAAAGCGCATGACCACCAGAATCAGCGCCGCCCAATAGCCGATCTGTTCATAGGTGGGGATCAGGCCGATGATGATCGTCGGAATACCCATCATCATCAGGGTCATTAGCAGCATGGATTTGCGCCCGATGCGGTCGCCGAAATGCCCGAATATGATCCCGCCCAGTGGCCGCCCGAGAAAGCCCACAGCGTAGGTGGCAAATGCCGCCAAAACGCCGCTGATCGGGTCCAGTGCAGGGAAAAAGATTTTGTTGAAGATCAGCGCGGCAGCCGTGCCGTACAAGAAAAAGTCGTACCACTCGATGGTCGTGCCCGCCATGCTCGCGGCACCGGCAAGGCGATAGGATCTGGCTTTTTTCGCGGGCCCGGCATCGAGTGCGCCAGCGTCCGCCGTGAGTGCGTCCTTCATAAACTCCTCCGCTTATTTATTGTTGTGCAGGGTGTTATGTCGTGGGGGTGTTGCCTGGGGTTGCAGGGTGACGCTCTAAGGCAATTCAATCCTCGTGTTTCGAAATCCATTCCCTGTAGGAGCTGCCGAAGGCTGCGAGACGTAAAGCCTGACACACCGCCATCGCAGCCTTCGGCAGCTCCTACAGATTCATTCCAACAGGCTCTGTGTTTACCGGCTGCATCGGAGTATAGATGTGCAAACTTCTAACAAGAACGCACATAAAAGCAGGACCAACATGCAAAAAAACATCACCTCCCTGAGCAGTCTGAACTGGGATGACCTGAAGTTTTTCCTTGAGGTGGCCCGTACCCGCAAGGCAAGCAGTGCTGCCAAACGCCTCGCAGTGGATTACACAACGGTGTCGCGGCGAATCACGTCGCTGGAGAATTCGCTGGGGACGCTGCTGTTCGAAAAGTCTCGCGGTAACGGTTTCGTATTGACCGCCGAGGGCCAGCGGTTGCTGGGCTACGCGGAATCCATTGAAAGTACGCTGCATTTGGCCTGCGAGCAGGTTTCGGGCTCAGGCCTGGCATTGTCCGGGCACATCCGCATCGGCTGTACCGAGGGCTTCGGCAGTTTTTTCATTACGCCGCAGCTTAGCCATTTCCTGGATGACTACCCCGACATCTCGGTGGATATCCTGCCGCTGCCGCACTTCATCAGCCTGTCCAAACGTGAAGCCGATATCGTCATTGCCCTGGAGCGACCGGAGCATGGGCCTTATGTTTGCTGCAAATTGTGCGATTACAACCTGCGCCTGTACGCGACTCAGGAATACCTGGACAGCCACACACCGCTCAACAGCACGGCGGATCTGGCCGAGCATACTTTCATCAGTTACGTAGACGATCTGGCCTTCAGCTCGGAGCTGCTTTACCTCAGCAACCTGCTCCCCGGCGCTCAGGCTCAGTTACGCAGTACCAGCGTCATCGCCCAGTACCTCGCTGCGCTGCAAGGCCGCGCAGTGGCGATTTTGCCGTGTTTTCTTGCTGCCCAGGATTCGCGGTTGATACCGGTACTGGCAGAGGAAGTGAACATCACCCGGCACTTCTGGATGTACTGCAGGGAGGATCTGCGCAAGCTCAAGCGGATTACAGTGCTGTGGGATTACATTCGGGAAGTGACGGAGTTGAATCAGGGGTTGCTGCTGGGGCGGTCGCGGGAAGTGATGTTTGCAGAATAGTCATGTCCACCGAATACCCGTAGGAGCTGCCGAAGGCTGCGAAGCATTTACTCCTGACACGCCGCCATCGCAGCCTTCGGCAGCTCCTACAGAGGCTTTTGAATCAGGAACTAGGCCGCAGAAACCTGCTCATGCTCGAACCACCCTCCAATCTCCTCCAGCGGTATCGGTCGCGAAAACAGGTAGCCCTGTGCGGACATGCAGCCAAGGCTCCTCAGTGCGCCCAGTTCTGCTGTCGTTTCAACCCCTTCGACGATGCATTCAAGCTGCATGTCCTGGCACAACGCAACCAAGGATTTGACGATTTTGAAGCTCGCAGGGTTGAGGTGGATGTCGGTCACAAACGTACGGTCAACTTTGAGCTTGGTCAGTGACAGCGCATGAATCTGGCTCAGGCTTGAGTACCCGGTGCCGAAGTCATCCAGGGAAATACCACAGCCTAGACTGCGGAACAACCCGATGGCCCGCTGGGTCTGGGCAAGGTCCTGAATCACCGCGGTTTCAGTAATTTCCAGATCCAGACACGACGGATCGAACGCACTGTCTTTGATGGCCTGGACAATGACCTGAGCAGCTTCTTCCGACCCGCAATCATGGGCGGAAAGGTTGAACGAAAGGCGAATACCGGCAGGCCAGGACGATGCCGCCTCCAGCGCCTTGCTCAACAGTGGCACGGTCAAGCGGTTAACCATGCCGATACGTTCGGCGATGGGAATGAACTCACTGGGCGGCACATTCCCCAACTCAGGACTCCGCCAACGAGCCAGTGCCTCGAACGCGACGGTTCGCTGGCTATGAATATCGACGATGGGCTGGAACACCACGTGAAACTCTTCATTCAGGTTCGCCCTGCGCAGCGCTTGTTCGGTCAAACCCTGCTGACTCAGTTGCTGACGATGTACACCGGAGAACATGCACACCGTGCCCGGTCGGTTGCGCTTGCTTTGGTAAAGCGCGTAGTCAGCGTATTCGTAAACTTCGGTTTCGCTGACGGCCAGGTCGGGAAAGGTCGCGATGCCCATTGAAGCGCTGATCTGGATCGGAATATCCACCAACAGAAAAGGCTCACGCATCCGTGCACAGATCAGCTCACCGAAAGCGCGCAACTGCTCGTCGCTTTTGGCATCGGTCATGATCAACGCAAATTCGTCTCCGCCCAGTCGAGCCAGATGCACGCCATCGTTCAATAAACCCGTCAAACGCTGGCCCACTTGATACAGCAGCTTGTCGCCAATGCTGTGGCCGTAGAGATCATTGACCGGTTTGAAGCCGTCCAGGTCGATCAAGCCGACCGCCAGGCGCGCATCCTGTACCCGAGCTTCTTCAAGCAAGATGTCGAGCAAAGAAAAAAACTGTCGACGATTGGCCAGGCCGGTCAGGCTGTCCATATTGGCAAGGCGGCGGTTCTCGTTACTGAGCCTTTCAGTGCTGGCCTGCATGTTGACCAGTCGCTTGAAGTCGCCGTACTGGGCCTTGAGGATCACGAGCATCGCGATGGAAACCAGCACGACATCAATCGCGGTCGCAATAAATGTGATGTTGTTGGTCGAGGCGAAGAACACCACGAACGCCGTATTGACCA
Source organism: Pseudomonas quasicaspiana (assembly GCF_021147825.1). Taxonomy (NCBI): domain Bacteria; kingdom Pseudomonadati; phylum Pseudomonadota; class Gammaproteobacteria; order Pseudomonadales; family Pseudomonadaceae; genus Pseudomonas; species Pseudomonas quasicaspiana. The sequence continues at coordinate 71,287 of NZ_JAGTPI010000025.1, read as the reverse complement.
CGACCGTGGTTGCCAGCGCCGCAGGAAGCAAATGCATCATGCAGAAGATGCAGGCGATAACCGTAATCGCCATGAAGAAGGCGACATGAGCCTGACCGTAGCTGTCGCCATAAGGAAACAGCGCCAGCGACCAGGCTGTAAAGCCCGCAGCAACGAGTGGCGCGAGGCGATTCGTGCGTTTCAGGGCGGTCAGCATCTGTGCCGGGCTGGCAGTGCGTGTGCGCGTACGCCACCACTCCACGGCACGGATAACACCGAACACTGTCATGACCAGCGGGCAATAAACCGCAAGCCAGGCCGGGGCAACTGAGTAATGAGTACCCGCCAGCACCAGCGTATTGACCAGCAGGATGAAGTACATCATCGGCAGTTGCCGGGACAACGCGATGTATTGGGCTTTGACCAATCCAGGGTTGTCTTGAGGCACAGACATGAGCGCTCGCAAATTGGCGAACAAGGATTTATTCATCAGGCGTGGCTCTGAAAGTTCAACCAGTTATAACCGACCAGATATCCCTTCCAGTTTTGGTCAAGTACATCGATAGACCGTGCACTTATCTATTCGTGTCGGCAGCGCGAGCGGTTTGTGCACGTCTTCCGATGAATGGTGGCATTTTGACTGTAGACCATGATTTTCAAATCAGCACAGACTCAGCCAACCAGGCTTCAAACTCTTCCAGCGGCATCGGTCGGCTAATCAGATAGCCTTGCCCGGTGTCACACCCTGCCTCGCTCAGGAACGCCAGTTGCTCGACGGTTTCGATACCTTCGGCGGTGACGGTGTAGCCCAGCGCATGCCCCAGCTCTATGACGGCCTGAGTGATGGCGACGTAGGCTTTGTCATGAGGCAGACCGGAAATGAACGTGCGGTCTATTTTCAGGTTGTCGATGGGCAAATCTTTCAGGTAAGCCAGAGAGGAATAACCGGTACCAAAGTCATCAATGGCTACGCTCAGGCCCATGTTGCGCAGCTGACTCAGCACCGTGTGCGCCAGCTCCTGACGATTCATGATCAGGCTTTCGGTGACCTCTACCTCCAGCGCCCGGGCGGGCAAGTCATAGCGCGCCAGGGCCAGCCGTACGTCCTCGACAAAATCGCTGCGTTCTATTTGCATGACGGCCACGTTGATTGCCACGTGCTGGTTGTACTGCCCGGAGTCGAGCCAGAGCCTCGACTGCCTGCACACCTGGTCGAGCACCCATTGGCCGATCGAGACGATCAACCCTGTGCGCTCAGCCAGCGGGATGAAATCGGCAGGCGACACCAGACCCAGCGTCGGGCTGCGCCAGCGAATCAATGCCTCTGCGCCTTCGACCTTGCCAGTTCTCAGATCGCGCTTGGGCTGGTACCAGACTTCAAATTCATTGCGCTCAAGCGCCTGACGTATCGCTGCCTCCAGCGCCACCCGCGCCTGAATCAGGGTGGTCATATGCGGCTGGTAGAAACAGAAATCGTCACGACCGGCCTCTTTGGCGGCGTACATTGCCGTATCGGCCTGGGTCAGAAGCGCCTGGGCCGTGGTGCCGTTTTCCGGATACATCGTGACGCCGATACTGGCAGTCACTAACGCGGCGGTCCCGTCCAGATCGAATGGCTTGTGCAGCGACTGCAGGATCCTGCCCACCACCGGTACCACGTCCGCCTCGCACTCAAGCCCGTCAAGGATAAAGCCGAACTCGTCGCCACCCAGTCGAGCGACAACATCCCCAAACCTTGCTGCGTCGACGAAGCGGCGGGTGGCCTGCTGCAACAACAGATCGCCCATCGGGTGGCCCAGGCTGTCGTTGACCATCTTGAAGCCATCCAGATCCAGCATCAGCACGGCCATGCAGTTGTTCTGACGTTTGGCCTGCTCGATGCCCTGGATCAGTTGCGTGTGAAACAACACACGGTTAGGCAAGCCGGTCACCGAGTCGAAGTGAGCCAGCCGCTCAAGCCCGCGTTCGGCTTCTCTACGAACCGTAACGTCTCGCACGATCGCGTAAGTCACCAGCTCTTGCGCCAGTTGCATGGTGCACAGCGTCACCTCGGTTGGAAACACGCTGCCATCCACACGTTTGTGATCCCACTCGAAACGCAGCGAGCCCTCACGTTCTACTTCGACTCGAAGCGCTGCGGCTTTGACTACCGAGGACTGCCCGTCAGGCTGGAACTGTGGAGAGATGTCGGCCACGGTGACACTGGGGAACGAGTCACCCTCGAACCCCAAGGCCTTCATTGCGGCAGTGTTACCCAGATTGATCCGCCCATCCTGGCCCCTGATCCAGATGGGGTCCGGTGAACGCTCGAACAACATGCGGAAGCGATCTTCACTTTGTATCAGCGAAGAGGTCACAACTTCCCGCTCGGTAATCTCTTTACACAGCTCGGCGTTTCGCCGCTGAATAAGTCGGTGATTCAGACTGGCCTGCAGAATGAAGAGACTCAACAGTATGGACGTCGAAATTGCCAGGAGGAAAAGCGAGGAGTCAAGGATTGAACGTTCTACCCAACCGTTTTTGGGCAGGGCCGCCAACTGCCAGCGGCCACCGGGGATACTGACGTCGACCATGATCGGATCGCTGTCGAACAAAGCTGGATCACCATAAATCAACTGACCTGCAGCACCGAGGCCATCGTGGCCGCGCAACGCGATTTGCAGCCCTTCCTCCTCTTCAAGTCCGGCTGCCTTCAGCAAGGCGTCAGTACTGGTGACTACGGAAATAACGCCCCAGTAAGCCTCATGCTCCCGATGTGCAGAGAGGAAAACAGGACGGCGATAGATCAATTCCCTGCCCCCCTGATACAGCGTCAAGGGCCCGGCCAGCAACGCGGCCCCGGTCACGCGGGCTTTTTCTATCAGTGGGTACTGGTTGAGCAGGCGTCGATAGTCCAGGCCGATGATGCCTTCATTGCCTGCCAGGGGGTACGTATCCAGAATCACTTCATCGGGCGCGATGACGATGTTGCGAATGTAAGGCACAGCGTCAATAGCGCTGTGTGCTATACGCCTGAAATGCTGAGGCGAGATACTCCCGTCAATACTGATGAGTTGAGCAATGCCTTCGGTGCCGCTGAACGCAAATCGCACACGCTCCGCCAGTTGCGTGCCGAGACTGCTGAGTTGAAGGGCCAGGCCAGCCCGATCATTGTCGCGGTGACGTGCGTTATCCAGTGCCCCCAGGCCATAGGACAGAAATGCGCCGATGAGCAGCACCCCGAGAGGTAAAAAGAAGGTGCTATACGAGCCCTTGTCACGGCTCGCTGGTGCCTGGGCTTTACTCACATGCTGCCATCCGGTTGGGTAATTCAAAGAACATTGATACCCGATGCACTATCCGCGCTCGCGCAAGACAGTGGCTGATAGCTCAAGGGCAATGTATCCGTATGAGTGCATATCGTCATCGACCAGAATGACAGATCCTTTAGAGACATTTTCAACTATCAATTTGGACGATGATGGGTAGTAATCGCATTGACTTCTTAATAAATACCAGCGGCGTAGCATTGCCTCCATACCGAGTTAACAACTAACCGATCTGGAGCAACTACCATGAAAACTTCAAACGTGATTTTTGGCTTTACCTTCTCCCTGCTGGCTGCAAGTGCTTTCGCCCTTCCAGCCGTAAATGTACAAAACCAGTTGAACGCCCCGATAGTTGCTGAAGGCGGTTCGGATCATGTCGGTGCAAACCGTGTAGCTGCTGACGGTGCTGACCGCGTCGGTGCAAACCGTGTCGCTGCTGATGGTGCTGACCGCGTAGGTGCAAACCGTGTAGCCGCTGATGGTGCTGACCGCGTAGGTGCAAACCGTGTAGCCGCTGATGGTGCTGACCATGTCGGTGCAAACCGTGTAGCTGCTGATGGTGCTGATCGCGTAGGTGCAAATCGCCTAAGCTGATTTCTGATCTGCTTTTCTACAGCCCGGCTTAGTGCCGGGCTTAATTTTGTCCGTAATAAAGTTGTTTCACTCAGCACATATATACAAAGTTATAATCACCCCGTTATTAAACACGATAATTGGATCCAATAATCATTAACCATTCTCCTCGACAAGTATGACGTCCGATCACAAATCAGCACACTAAAAAGCCTGATCAAACAACTGCTTGAAACTTTGTCCTGCTTTTTGACGGTCGGCCATTAAGGTTCGAAAGTCAGTGCCGATAGGGTGTTGTACAGATGCCCTCGCTGCCTTAAAAAAATAATGCTCCGGCTGTGATTGATCTTCAAAGCAAAAAATTCGTGGAGAAACACAATGAACAGCTGGTTTGCCAACATCAGCGTCAACATGAAGCTCGCCCTTGGTTTTGGGCTGGTGCTTGTTTTTACTGCCATCCTCGCTCTGACTGGCTGGAACAGCCTGAGCAAACTCATCGACCGTAGTAACTGGATGAGTGACATCACCGAACTCAATGCCCAATTGACCAAATTGCGGGTCGCACGCCTGCAATACATGGTTGCCGACGGCGACGACACTGTAGCCCAGAGCGTTCAGGTCGCTTTGGACGGTTTCAAGGCACAGCAGGAAAAACTGCTGAAAAGCTTCAAGAGCCCGGAAAACATTGCGCTATTGAAGCAACTGAGCACTGTAATCGCCGAATATGAAAAAGGCCTCGCTGACATGCGCTCTGGCTACAAGGCCAGCAACAGCGCGCGCGATTCAATGGGCGGCCATGCAGACAAAGGCACCGCGCTGATTGATCAGCTTTACGCAGACGTACTGAGCCTCGGCGCAGAAGACGAGCGCCGCTTCGAGCAGTATCAAGCCATCAGCAAGGTCAAACAGGACCTGATGCTGGCGCGTTACGCGACGCGTGGTTACACCGGCAGCACCACGCCGGAGAACGAGCAGAAAGCATTAAGCGAAATCGAGAACGCGATCAAAGGCCTGCAGGCTACACAGTCGACGTTCAGCGGCGTACAAGCTGAACGCCTCAAACAGCTGGAAGCCGAACTGGGTGAGTACCGCAATTCATTGATGGCCTTCAAGACCACCATTGGCAACCTCGCTGTATTGCGCAAGAACATGACGACCCAGGGCGCGACCATCGTCAAGCTCAGCGATGACATGTACAAAATCCAGCTGGACCGCCGTGACATCGAGAGCGCCGACGCCCGCAATATGCAGCTGATCTGCACCTTGCTTGCACTGGTGCTGGGTGTATTGGCAGCAATTATCATCACCCGTCAGATTACTCGTCCGCTGAGAGACACCCTGGAAGTTGTAGAGCGCATTGGTTCTGGCGATCTGTCGCACACCATGGTGGTGACCCGTCGCGATGAATTGGGCGAGTTGCAACAAGGCATTCAGCGCATGGGCACTACACTGCGCGACCTGATCGGCAATATTCGAGACAGCGTTGTGCAAATTGCCAGCGCCGCTGAAGAGCTGTCTGCCGTTACCGAACAGACCAGCGCCGGTGTGAACAGCCAGAAGGTCGAGACCGATCAAGTAGCCACCGCGATGCACGAAATGTCGGCCACGGTGCAGGAAGTGGCGCGTAACGCCGAACAGGCCTCCCAAGCCGCATCGGTCGCCGATAAAGAAGCTCGTAACGGTGACAAGGTTGTTGGCGAAGCCATTGTGCAGATCGAGCGTCTGGCAGCTGAAGTGGGCCGCTCCTCCGACGCGATGACCCAGCTTGAACAGGAAAGTGACAAAATCGGCAAGGTCATGGACGTGATCAAGGCCGTTGCCGAACAAACCAACCTGCTGGCGCTCAACGCTGCGATCGAAGCAGCACGTGCCGGTGAAGCCGGACGTGGCTTTGCGGTGGTGGCTGATGAAGTTCGCGGCCTGGCGCAGCGCACTCAGAAGTCCACCGAGGAAATTGAAGCCCTGGTCGCCGGTTTGCAGAACGGCACCCGTCAGGTTTCAAGCATCATGCTCAGCAGCCGTGAACTGACCGAAAGCAGCGTAACCCTGACTCGTAAGGCTGGTACCTCGCTGGAAAGCATCACCCTGACGGTTTCCAACATTCAGGCGATGAACCAGCAGATCGCCGCAGCCGCTGAAGAGCAAAGTGCAGTGGCCGAGGAAATCAGCCGCAGCATCATCAACGTACGAGATGTTTCCGAGCAGACCGCTTCGGCAAGCGAAGAAACTGCTGCATCCAGCGTTGAACTTGCCCGCTTGGGTAATCAGCTGCAAATGCTGGTCAGCCACTTCAAGGTCTGATCCTCAGCTAGTCACCACACACCTCAAGCCCGGCTATCTGCCGGGCTTGAGCGTTTCTGGGCAGCGCAATTGCAGTGCTGGCAAGCACCTCAGATGCCTTGAGCGCCGACAAATCAAACACCACGGCGCACCGCACGCCGCTGGCGTTTCATCACGTGCGTCAAGCGGCACAGAACCTGATACGAGCCGCCTCAAGATCAGGAGCCTCAAGCCGATGAAGTAGAAGTGTGAACAAGGTCACGCGCGGGCTCGATAATCATCACCAAAGTGCCAGCATCGGACCCCTTGAATTCACTGTGAGTGATGTAGCGCCACTCATCATGGCGCTACCGGAATTCTCCCTAACATTTCTCTATCTCACGGATTCTATGCGATTTTTTCTTGATCCCAAGCGAGACATCGATGCTGCCCTGCTGCGTTATCGCCGTCTTTTCGGAGTGCTCGCACTGTTCAGCGGCGTGATCAACCTGCTGATGCTGGTGCCCTCCATCTACATGATGCAGGTCTTCGATCGCGTGCTCACCAGCCGCAACGAAACCACGCTGCTGATGCTGAGCCTGATACTGCTGTGCTTCTTTGCGGTCAGCTGTGGTCTGGAATGGGTCCGTGGTCAGGTCATGATCAAGATGAGCGCAGGTCTGGATGCCCAGCTCGGGGAGCGGGTATTCGACGCCGCGTTCCTGCGTAGCCTGAAGGAACACAACTCCAACCCGGCACAGGTACTGAGTGACCTGAACAACATTCGTCAGTTTGTCACCGGCCCCGGATTGATCGCGCTGTTCGATGCGCCATGGCTGCCGATCTATCTGATTGCGACGTTTCTCTTCCACCCATGGCTGGGCGTATTTACCGTCGTGGGCTCGCTCATCCTTGCCGGTCTGGGCATCTGGAACGAGTTGACCACCCGCCGCAGTATGGGCGAAGCCAACCGGCTTTCGGTTTCCTCGGCAAGTTATGTAAACAGCACACTGCAGAACGCGGAAGTCATTCAGGCAATGGGCATGCTGACGCCTTTGCGGCGTCGCTGGTTCAATGTCCAGCAGCGCGTCATTACTGAACAAGGCGAAGCCAGCGATCGCAGCTCGCGGATTGCCGCACTCTCACGTTTTGTACGCATGACCTGGCAATCCCTGGCGCTGGGCTTGGGTGCCGTGCTGGTCATGGAAAACCAGATTTCAGCTGGTGTGATGATTGCCGTATCGGTTTTGCTCGGGCGAGCAATGGCACCGGCCGAAGCGCTGATCGGCTCATGGAAGCAGATGGGCAATACCAAGAGCAGTTATGAACGCTTGAATCGTCTGCTCAATGAATTTCCCAAGGCCCCGCAACCAATGCCTCTGCCAGCACCGACCGGTGCGCTGAGCATCGACAAACTGGTGATCACTCCACCGGGCATGAAAGTACCGGCTGTGAACGGCGTGACGTTCAAACTCGCCAAAGGCGAAGTTCTGGCGATCATCGGCCCAAGCGCCTCGGGTAAATCTTCCCTGGCGCGGGCCATGGTCGGCATCTGGCCCGCCAATCACGGTTCGGTACGCCTGGACAGCGCAGAAGTCAGCCAATGGTCGCGCGAGGCGCTGGGGCCATATCTGGGCTATCTGCCACAGGACATCGAGCTGTTTGACGGAACCATCGCCGAAAATATCGCCCGGTTTGGCGAAGTGGACTCGGCGAAAGTCATCGAGGCGGCGCAACTGGCCGGCATCAACGAAATGATTCTGCACTTCCCCAAGGGTTACGACACGCTGTTGGGCGTGGGCGGGCTGGGTCTGTCCGGCGGGCAGAAACAACGTATCGGTCTCGCCCGGGCACTGTATGGCCAGCCTCCTCTGGTGGTGCTCGATGAGCCCAATTCCAATCTGGATGATGCTGGTGAGGCTGCTCTCGTCAAAGCCGTGCGCATCCTGAAAAACGCTGGTTCCACGGTGGTGCTGGTGACCCATCGGCCGAACATTCTGGGGGTAGTCGACAAATTGCTGTTCCTCAGGGACGGCGTGCAGCACCTGTTCGGTCCACGGGATCAGGTAATGAAAACTCTGGTGCCGACTCCCGTGCAAAAACCCGTCGAACCCACCAGCCAGGACACCGGAGGCGTCAATGCAAGCCAGTCAAAATGACATGTTGACCCCTCCGCCAGCGCCGGATGCTGATGCCGCGGGCATTGCCCGGATTGGCGTATGGTTTTTGATCCTGGGTCTGGGCGGATTTTTCCTGTGGGCCGGTTTCGCGCCGCTTGACCGCGGCGTGGTCGGCAGCGGCACCGTAACGGTTGCCGGTGAACGCAAAACCGTCCAGTCACGCACTGGGGGCATGATCGATCGAATTCTGGTTCGTGAAGGCGACCTGGTGACACAAGGTCAGGTGGTCGTGCAGCTCAATATCGTCCAGACCCAATCACAGCTGGATGTAGCACTGGGGCAATGGATCAGCGCACGTGCCGTGGAAGACCGGTTGATCGCCGAGCGCCTTGATCGCAAGGATATTCAGTGGTCCCCGGAATTGCTGGCCAGGGAAAACGATCCCCGTGCCCGCTCGGCAATGGAACTGCAAGGCTATCTATTTGCTACACGCCGCGCTGAACTGAACAGCAGGATGAAAATCAACGACCACGAAATCGCCTCGTTTAACGAGCAGCTGGCTGGTTACGAAGAGATCAAACGCAACCACGCGGCTCAATTCCAGTTCCAGCAGCAGGAACTCAATGGGTTGCGTGAGCTGGCTCGCGAAGGCTATCTGCCGCGCAATCGCCTGTTCGAAGCTGAAAGTAATGCCGCGCAACTGGGCGCCCAACTGGCCTCGACCATTTCCGACATCGGTCGCACCCGCCAGGCTATCAACGAGAGCAAGCTCAAGGCGCTGCAGCAAGGCCAGATCTTCCGCAGCGACGCTGAGTCTCAGCTCACTCAGGTTTCGGCGCAGACATCGAGCCTGAGGGATCAAATCAAAGCGTTCGAATTCGAAGTGCAGAGCGCGTCGATTGTGGCCCCGGTGGCGGGTCAGATCATGAGTCTGGCGGTGCACACCGTCGGTGGCATTGCACCGGCGGGCCAACGCCTGATGGATATCGTCCCGCAGGGTTCCAGCTGGGTCGTCAAAGCTCAATTCCCGCCAATGATGGCTGACCGACTCAAGCCTGGGCTTAAGGTCGACCTGCGATTCGGCTCATTACAGCGAGTACACACGCCTGTGATCGTCGGCACCGTGTCCACCGTATCGGCCGACCAATTGGTCGACGAAAAAACCAATTCTCCGTACTTCGCAGTTGAAGTGTCCGTGAGCCCGCAGGACGTCATTCACCTGCGCGATCTAGGGCTCGATATCAAGCCGGGCATGCAGGCCGAAGTGCTGGTCAAGACCGGCGAGCGGACCCTGGCCAACTACCTGATGCAGCCGGTTGCCGAGCGTATGGCCGGTGCTTTCAAGGAAGAATGACAGTGCGCACACGTCTAGCTGTTCTCTCACTGCTCTGGTCCTGCCAACTTCTGGCGGCGGATGATTCGTTATCGCTGGTGGCGCTTTACGATGCATCAAGGCTGAACGATGCGACGTACAAGGTCGCCGACCATGACTATGCAGCGTCGCGCGAGGAAATCGCCATTGGTCGCAGTGGTTTGCTGCCACAGGTCGCCATCAACTCCCGATATGGCCATGGCGGGCAGCTCGAAAAGCGAACGCCAAACAACAACTCAGATGATCAGTACTCCGCCGACAGCATCGCGCTTTCAGTCAGCCAGCCGCTGTTCGACAAGGGCCGCTGGGCGTCCTATGAGCAGGCAAAAGCCCGGGCAAAACTGGGCGAAGCGCAATATGAAGGCGCCGGACAAGGTCTGTTCGACCGCGTAGTACAAGCTTATTTCGACATCGCCCAAGTGGAAAACGAACTGAAGCTGACCACACAGCAAAAAGCGTCCATCGAAGCCTTGGCCAAGCAATCCAAGCGTCTATATGAAGCCGGTGAAGGCACAGTGACAGACATGGAAGAAGCCCAGGCCCGACTGGATTCGACACGCGCCCAGGAAATCGAACTGCAAGCCCGACGTCGGGCGGCACTGCGTAAACTGGCGGGCCGCTCCGGGCTGACGGTAGGAAACATTCCCGAAATGCAGGAAAAGTCTCCGGCAACCGCCTTGCTCGCGCCGGAGGAAGACCTTGATTACTGGATGCTCAAGGCCGACCAGGCCGGCGCTACGCTTGGCGTCAGCCGCGCTTCGGTCAAGGTCGCCGAAGCCAATCTAAAGCTGCAAAAGTCCGGTCACTACCCGACCGTTGCGCTGAGCGGCCGTCTGGCTCGGGTTGATCAGAGTGATACCAACGACTACTCCCAGCGCCAGTCCACGTACTACCTGGGCGTAGTGATCGATATTCCTCTGTATCAGGGCGGCGGCATCAGTGCTTCATCCGAAAAAGCCCGCGCAGCCCTGGAAAGCGCCCGTTCCAGTTACGACGCGCAACTCCAGCAACTGACTGAAGACGTCGAGACCAATTACCTTGGGGTAGTGGCAGGGTTCGAGAAAAGCAAAGCACTGGTCACGGCTGTGCGCTCAAGCCAGATTGCCCTGACCTCAGCCGAGAAAGGCTATCAGGCTGGCGTTCGTTCGACTGTGGAGATTCTGGACGCTCAGCAGCGTCTGTACTCGGCCAAACGCGACCTGCTCGATACCAAGCTCGCGATGTTGCTCAGCTACGTGAACCTGCACACCCGCACCGGACAAATGACCCGCAGCCAGCTGCAGAAGGTTCAGGAGCTGTTCTGAAATGGCTTGGTTGAACCCTGCAACTGCCTGACCTGGAGTACTTTTCTGTAGGAGCAACTTGTTGGCGATAGGGCTTAAGCGGTGAATCAGGCCTGCCGCTTCGCGAACAAGTTCGCTCCTACCGGTTAGCGCCGTGTCAGGGCACAGAGCAATGGCGTGTCAATCAAACGCCATTCTTTTAATTTGAAATGCATTTCCTGTAGGAGCTGCCGAAGGCTGCGAAGCAGTTATCCTGACAGACCACCATCGCAGCCTTCGGCAGCTCCTACAGGTCGTACGCCAGGCCCATCAAAACCTAAGCGGTTCTCAGCGCAACGCTGCTGATGGCGTCTTCGAAATCCCGGACGAAAGCCGGTGTATCGAACAGCGCGGACGTCGTTCTCCCCTCCTGCAAACGCTGGCGCAATCCGGGCAACAGATCGGCCTGGGTCGCCAGTTGCACAGCACGTTCTTCGTAGTCCTCCAGCGTTGTCGTGATCAACTCAGGCAACTCCAGCGCAGTCAGCAGACTACCCGCCATACGCGAGGCAAAGGTGCGACCGGAACGTGTCAGAACCGGCAGGCCCATCCATAGCGCATCGTTGGCTGTCGTCCCTGCATTGAACGGATAAGCATCGAGAAACAGATCCGCTGCGGTGTACCGCGCCAGGTATTCAGGGGGGGCAACCCGCGGGGCGAAGAGCAGACGAGCCGGGTCTACACCCTGCTGCTGCGCACGCTCGCACAGGTTTTTCTGTGCCCAGGGATTGTCTGCCAATAACCACAACACACTGTCGGGAGCGCGCGTGAGAATGCGCATCCAGCAGTCGAACACCTCTTCATTGAACTTGTAGTTGTTGTTGAAGGAGCAGAACACAAAGCGATCTTCAGGCAAGCCGCATTCGGCTCGGCTCGGCAGTGTCGCGACCGGGCGTTGCCGGTCACTGCATTGATAGATCTGCGCCAGGTAAAGTGGCTTCTCGCTGTAGTAAGGCTTGACGCTATCCGGGATCAGGTAGCGGTCAGCGATGACGTAATCAATGCAAGGCAGGCCGGTGGTGCCGGGGAAACCAAGATAGGTCATCTGCACAGGCGCCGGACGATAGGCCGGGATGTCTGCGCGGGCACCGGAAGTCAGGCCGTGCAGGTCAATCAGGATGTCGATTTCATGATTGCGGATGCACTGCGCCGCTGCCGCGTCGCTCATGTCGCCGATCCGTATAAAGTGATCCATCGCGTTTTTCACTCGCTCGCGCAACGGCGAACCGTCTTCGCGACTCCAGCAAAAACCGTACACCTCAAAGCGCGCTCGATCGATCAGCTCGAACAGCTCAACGGTCAGCAGCGACACCGCATGGAGGCAGAAGTCGGATGACAGAAAGCCGATACGCAGTTTCGGATGGGCATACCCCTGAGTCGGTGCCAGGGCCGGAACCCGTACGTTGACGCGCTCCTTGACGAAGTGAACCGCTGCCGCCAACTGCAAGCCCGGATCGTCGCTGCCCGCAAGCAACGCCAGAGGCGAGGACGCTTTGAGCAGGTCGCCTACGGTCAAGCCCTGAGGCGGTTGGTACACAGGCCAGACACATTGCTTCTGGCGCAAATGCACCCAGTGCTGAATAACCTTGGGCTGAACAGGATCAACCTCCAGGCTGGTACGCAGAATGGCTTCGGAGGGCTGTAGCTGGCGGGTTTCCTCCAGCAAACGCCCCAGGCCGTTGCACACCATCAGGTACAAATCACGGCTCGCCTGCGGATCGACCCGTTTGTCGTCAAGCATGGACTGCCAGGTTGCCAGGGCCTCCTGAGGTTTTTTCTGGCGCTCAAGGATGGTTCCCAGATTGAACCAGGCCTGAGCAAACTCCGGGTTCTGGGCAATGGCAGCGCGGTAAGCAGCTTCGGCGGCCGCAAGCTGACCCAGACTGGTCAGTGTGACACCGAAGTTGAACTGAATAATGTAGTTGATCGAGGACTGACAGTGCCCCAACCAGGTTTGATAAAGGGCCGCAACATCGGTAAAGCGCAGCGCTGCGTTGAGTCGGTCGGCGGCCGCAAGTAGCTGCATGGGTTGTAGCGCGACACCTTTGGCCAACTCCAGGGCGGCAGCCAGCATGACATCGAGGTCCGGGCTATCAAGGTTCTCTGTAAGCATTCGAGTGACAGTCTCCACCAAAAAAATACCGGGCTCTCGCGAGCCCGGTATCAGGTCAATCAAGGTCTAGCACTGAATATCAGTGAACCCAGGTATGAACATCCGTTGCGACCAGCAGTTGAACATTACCATCGTTGAAGACGTTGTAGCTCGCGCCATCAACTGTTGTGGTACCGCCCGCATGCCATTCGCCACTGGCGCCATTGATGTTGACTGTGTCATGGCTGTCGCCGTTGATGATCATTTGCACCGGTGCCGCGGCACCGTTGCCAGCAACATCAACCTGACCAGCCTTGCCGAGTTCGCTGACCGTCTTGGCATCAACAGTCAGAGTCGTCGCCTTGCCACCATCTGCCGCGAGGTCGATAGCGCCCAGAGTATGAGCACCCACGGTTTTCGGATTCAGCTGTGTCAGATCGATGTTCTGATTGCCGTTTGCGTCAGTGCGGAACCACACGTCGGCAACGGTATGCGTCTGACCATCACTGGTTTCGTAGGTGCTTTCCAGGCCAAGCAGGTTGCCATGGTTCAACTCGGTGATCGTGCTGGCACCCAGGTTGAACTGGGTGATACCCAGGTCGCTCAGGTGGAACATCTCGCCCTTGTCGCTGATGCCATCGTTGTTGGCATCGACCCAGACCTGCAGCGACGCGAAGAGTGCGTCAGAACTGTTGACGACACCATCGTGGTTGCTGTCCAGGCTTTTCAGTGCTTCGAAGCCGTCTTTGGCCAGCGAACCATCCGCCAGTTTGAACGAAGAACCGAACAGCTCGGAACCATCGTTGACCTTGCCATCGCCGTTCAGGTCGATGGTCAACAGACCATCACCACCGGCAGTCCAGCCAGTCGTTTCCTTCACGCCATCAGCGTTCAGGTCGAACTTCACGCCTGAGGTCAGGTGCGAGGTTTGCACTCCGTCACCGTTGAGATCCAGAACCAGCGGCGTGGACAGGGCCAGCGCGTCGATCTGGGTGGCAGTCATCGCTTGCAGTTGTGCCGTGGTGAACGAATCGACCTGAGTCATATCCAGGTGCGACAGTTGCGCCGTGGTCAGAGCCTGAACCTGAGTGGTGGTCAAGGCGGCGACTTGAGCGGTAGTCAGCGCCGCCATGTCTGTCGTCTCGATCGCCGCGACCTGAGCCGTGGTCAGGGCCGCCACATCGGCGGTTTCCAGTGCGCTGATCTGGGTCGGTTTCAGTGCAACGATCTGCGCAGTGGTCAGTGCTGCAACCTGAGCCGTGGTCAGTGCAACCAGTTGAGCCGAGGTCAGCGCACCGATATCGGCAGTTTCCAGAGCCGCCACTTGCGTGGTGGTCAGGGCTGCTATTTGCGTTGGCTTCAAGGCCGCGACTTGTGCAGTGCTCAAGGCCACGATATGCGCTGTGGTCAGGGCCGCTATATCAGCAGTTTCCATGGCCGCGATCTGAGTCACTTTCAGCGCTGCAACCTGAGCAGTGCTCAGAGCAGCCACTTGAGCGGTGGTCAGGGCTACGACACCTGCAGTAGTCAGGGAGTCGATATCCGCTGTCTCCAGAGCCGCCACTTGCGTGGTGGTCAGGTTGGCCACCTGAGCGGTGGTCAGCGCTGCAACCTGGGCAGAGGTCAGGGCCACGATTTGCGCCGTGGTCAGGGCCGCCGCTTGAGCAGTGGTCAGGGCTGCAATGGAGGTCACTGGCAGCGCGGCAATATCAGCAGTTTCCAGAGCCGCCACTTGCGCGGTGGTCATGGCTGCGATTTGCGTAGCTTTCAGAGCCGCTACCTGTGCGGTGGTCAGTGCCACGATCTGACCGGTGGTCAGAGCCGCCACATCTGCGGTTTCCAGAGCTGCGATCTGAGTCACTTTCAGCGCTGCAACTTGTGCAGTGGTCAGGTTAGCCACTTGTGCGGTGGTCAACGCGACGATGCCGGCGGTGGTCAGTGAGCCGATGTCGGCAGTCTGCATGGCTGCCACTTGCGTGGTAGTCAGGTTTGCAACCTGAGCCGTGCTCAACGCTGCCACTTGAGCGGTGGTCAAGGCCACGATCTGGTCGGTGGTCAGAGCAGCAGCATCAGCAGTTTGCAGGGCAGCAATCTGGATCACGGTCAGTGCGGCAACCTGAGCGGTGGTCAGCGCAGCAACTTGAGCAGTAGTCAGCGCTACGACGCCGGCAGTGGTCAGGCCAACGATGTCGTTGGTCTGCAAGGCCGCCACTTGCGTGGTGGTCAGGTTAGCCACTTGAGCAGTGGTCAACGCTGCAACCTGAGTAGAGCTCAGAGCCACGATTTGCGCCGTGGTCAGGGCCGCTGCCTGAGCAGTGGTCAACGCTGCAACCTGTACCGCTGTCAGCGCTGCAACATCAGCAGTTTCCAGAGCCGCCACTTGTGCGGTGGTCAGGGCTGCGATTTGCGTAGCTTTCAACGCCGCTACTTGTGCGGTAGTCAACGCCACGACCTGACCGGTGGTCAGAGCCGCCACATCGGCAGTTTCCAGAGCTGCGACCTGAGCCACATTGAGCGCTGCAACTTGTGCAGTGGTCAGTGCAGCTACTTGGGCAGTAGTCAAAGCCACGATGCCTGCGGTAGTCAGTGAGGCAATATCGGCCGTCTGCATGGCTGCCACTTGAGTGGTAGTCAGGTTTGCAACCTGAGCAGTGGTCAATGCCGCCACTTGAGCGGTAGTCAACGCAACGATCTGGTCGGTGGTCAGCGCAGCGGCATCAGCCGTTTGCAGTGCTGCAATCTGAGTCACTTTCAACGCTGCAACTTGTGCAGTGGTCAGGGCTGCTACTTGAGCGGTGGTCAAAGCAACGATGCCAGCAGTGGTCAGGCCGCCGATATCGGCAGTCTGAATGGCCGCCACTTGCGTGGTGGTCAGGTTAGCCACTTGGGCAGTCGTCAATGCTGCGATCTGGGCAGAGCTCAGCGCTGCGACTTGCGCAGTGGTCAGGGCCGCCGCTTGCGTGGTGGTCAACGCTGCAACTTGCACCGCTGTCAAAGCTGCTACATCGGCAGTTTCCAGAGCCGCTACTTGCGCGGTGGTCAGGGCTGCGATTTGAGTAGCCTTCAGCGCTACGATCTGGGCCGTGGTCAATGCCACAACCTGGCCGGTGGTCAGAGCGGCCACATCAGCGGTTTCCAGGGCTGCGATCTGAGTCACTTTCAACGCTGCAACCTGTGCCGTGGTCAGAGCTGCGACTTGACCGGTGGTCAAGGCCACGATGCCTGCGGTGGTCAACGAACCCACATCAGCTGTTTCCAGGGCTGCCACTTGAGCGGTAGTCAGGTTGGCAACCTGAGCGGTGGTCAAGGCTGCTACTTGGCCAGTGGTCAAGGCAACGATCTGGGCGGTGGTCAACGCTGCTACATCAGCAGTTTGCATCGCCGCGATCTGGGTCACTTTCAGAGCTGCGACTTGCGCCGTAGTCAGGGCCGCGACTTGATCGGTGGTCAACGCCACGATACCAGCAGTGGTCAGGCCGCCGATATCGGCAGTCTGAATGGCTGCTACCTGCGCAGTGGTCAGGTTAGCCACTTGAGCAGTGGTCAGTGCGCCGACCTGGGCAGAGGTCAGGGCCACGATCTGAGCGGTGCTCAACGCTGCCGCTTGAGCCGTGGTCAGGCCTGCGATTTGTGCAGTAGTCAAAGCTGCGATATCAGCAGTTTCCAGAGCCGCCAGTTGCGCGGTGGTCAAGGCTGCGATTTGCGTGGCTTTCAGCGCAACGATTTGTGCTGTGGTCAGTGCGACGACTTGAGCGGTAGTCAGGGCCGCTACGTCAGCGGTTTCCAGTGCGGCAATCTGAGTAACTTTCAGAGCACCAACCTGAGCAGTGGTCAGGGCAGCTACCTGCGCGGTGGTCAGAGCCACTACGCCAGCGGTGGTCAGGCCGCCAATATCAGCAGTCTGAATCGCCGCCACTTGGGTGGTGGTCAGGTTGGCGACCTGAGCGGTCGTCAGCGCTGCAACCTGGGCAGAGGTCAGGGCCACGATTTGTGCCGTGGTCAGAGCCGCTGCTTGAGTGGTGGTCAGAGCTGCAACAGAAGCTGGAGTCAGCGCGGCGATATCGGCAGTTTCCAGGGCCGCCACTTGCGCAGTGGTCAGGGCTGCGATCTGCGTAGCTTTCAGCGCAACAACTTGTGCGGTAGTCAGAGCCACGATTTGCGCAGTGGTCAGGGCTGCCACATCAGCAGTGGTCAAGGCCGCGATCTGAGTCGCTTTCAGTGCAGCAACCTGTGCAGTGGTCAGCGCTGCTACTTGAGCGGTGCTCAATGCGACAACACCAGCCGTAGTCAGCGAAGCGATGTCAGCTGTCTGCATGGCTGCCACTTGAGTGGTAGTCAGGTTGGCAACCTGGGCGGTGGTCAACGCCGCTACTTGAGCGGTAGTCAACGCAACGATCTGGTCGGTGGTCAACGCAGCAGCATCAACGGTTTGCAGTGCAGCTACCTGAGTCAGGCTCAGTGCGGCAACCTGAGCAGTCGTCAGCGCAGCAACCTGAGCAGTGGTCAACGCCACGATGCCTGCGGTGGTCAAGCCGATGATGTCGTTGGTCTGCAAGGCCGCCACTTGGGTGGTGGTCAGGTTGGCGACTTGAGCAGTCGTCAATGCAGCCACTTGAGCCGAGCTCAAGGCAACGATCTGTGCAGTCGTGAGTGCAGCAGCCTGAGTAGTGGTCAGACCAGCGATCTGAGCAGGGGTCAGCGCTGCAATGTCAGCCGTTTCCAGTGCTGCCAGTTGAGTGGTGGTCAGCGCGGCAATTTGCGTGGCTTTCAGAGCGCCGATCTGGGCGGTGGTCAAAGCAACGATTTGCGCGGTGGTCAGGGCCGCTACATCAGCGGTTTCCAGCGCGGCAATCTGAGCGACTTTAAGTGCTGCAACCTGTGCAGTGGTCAACGCAGCTACTTGAGCGGTGCCCAACGCGACAATGCCAGCCGTAGTCAGCGAAGCGACATCAGCTGTCTGCATGGCTGCCACTTGAGTGGTAGTCAGGTTGGCAACCTGGGCGGTGGTCAGCGCCGCTACTTGAGCGGTGGTCAGCGCCACGACCTGGTCGGTGGTCAGCGCAGCAGCATCAGCGGTTTGCAGTGCAGCAACCTGAGTCACGCTCAGTGCAGCAACCTGGGCGGTGGTCAGGGCAGCAACCTGAGCGGTAGTCAGGGCCACGATGCCAGCGGTGGTCAAGCCGATGATGTCGTTAGTCTGCAGGGCAGCCACTTGAGTAGTGGTCAGGTTTGAGACTTGAGCGGTGGTCAGTGCAGCCACTTGAGCGGAGGTCAAAGCGACGATCTGTGCAGTGGTCAGCGCCGCTGCTTGAGTCGTGGTCAGGCCTGCGACTTGTACAGGGGTCAACGCTGCAATATCAGCAGTTTCCAGAGCCGCCAGTTGCGTAGTGGTCAGTGCTGCGATTTGGGTGGCTTTCAATGCAACCACTTGGGCAGTGGTCAGGGCCACGATTTGCGCAGTGGTCAGGGCCGCTACATCAGCGGTTTCCAGCGCGGCAATCTGAGCAACTTTAAGTGAAGCAACCTGAGCGGTGGTCAGAGCAGCCACTTGAGCGGTAGTCAGCGCCACGACGCCAGCAGTGGTCAGGCCACCGAGGTCAGCGGTCTGCAAAGCAGCCACTTGGGTGGTGGTCAGGTTGGCTACTTGCGCAGTCGTCAGCGCGGCAACCTGAGCAGAGGTCAGTGCGACGATTTGTGCGGTAGTCAGAGCAGCCGCTTGAGCGGTGGTCAAGGCTGCAACTTGCACGGCTGTCAAAGCCGCTACATCAGCAGTTTCCAGAGCCGCCACTTGCGCAGTGCTCAGGGCAGCAATTTGCGTAGCCTTCAGAGCCACTACCTGAGCAGTGGTCAGCGCGACGATTTGATCTGTGGTCAGAGCCGCTACGTCAGCGGTTTCCAGCGCGGTGACTTGGGCGGCTTTGAGTGCAGCAACCTGAGCAGTGGTCAGGCTTGCCACTTGTGCAGTGGTCAGCGCCACGACCTGGGCGGTAGTCAGCGAGGCAACATCGGCAGTCTGCATGGCCGCCACCTGGGTGGTGGTCAGCGCGGCGACTTGAGTCACTTTCAGTGCTGCTACTTGTGCAGTGGTCAGCGCCACGACCTGAGCGGTGGTCAGCGCGGCAGTCTGTGCAGTGGTCAACGCGGCGACGGCTGTCACGGTCAACGCAGCGACATCGGCTGTTTCGAACGCTGCCACTTGAGCAGTGGTCAGGTTAGCCACCTGAGCGGTGGTCAGCGACGGGATTTGTGCAGTGGTCAGCGCAACAATCTGACCTGTGGTCAGCGCTGGAATTTGCACAGTGGACAGAGCGGCAACGTTTGCCTTGGTAATCACAGCGATCTGCGCAGTCGTGAGCGCTGCAACCTGAGCTGTACTCATGGCTGCAATGTCAACGGTACCGAGTCCCGCAATGGTTGTTGTACTCAAGGCGGCAATTTGCGCGGTGGTCAACGAAGAAATAAAACTAGCCATATTCGTATCCTGTTTAGGTCATTAACCGCGCTGCCAGCGACGCCGCCGTAGCCTCGAAAACGGGCCGGGGAGCCCATGTGTCATCAATAGCGACCGTCCGTGGAAAATCCTTAAGAATATTTAAGGGTGGCGTTGTGCCTTTTTTGATCTTTTAGTTATTAGCACGCCCTCTTTTAGAGGCTGAGCTCATAAACAGTGACATCATATAGCCACCTTAAAAATTTGTTCACTTTACTTTTATTACTGCCGATAAACGGTGTACGCCCCGGTAACCTTGACCACTCAAGGGACTTAACCTAGTGTGCGTTTGACCTCCCAAGCGCCGCCGACCACCTCGTCCGGCCTGACGGAGAACGCTTCCACGCCCCCCTTTGGCACGTGCAAAGGGCCTTGATCGAGTAACTGATTGTGAAAACCTTCCTCCATGTAGGTTGCGGTCCAAAGAACAAAAGCGGCACGACCAAGGGCTTCGCCTCGCCGGAGTGGCAGGAGCTGCGTTTTGATATCGATGAGAGTGTGAATCCGGATATCGTGGGGACGATGACCGACATGTCCCAGGTTAAAGACGCGTCGGTGGATGCCTTGTTCTCAAGCCACAACATCGAGCACCTCTACCCTCATGAGGTGCCAGTAGCGTTGGCAGAGTTCAAGCGCGTGCTCAAGCCAGGCGGCTTCGTCGTCATCACCTGCCCGGACCTGCAATCGGTCTGCGCGCTAGTGGCCGAAGACAAACTGACCGACCCGGCCTACATCTCGCCAGCCGGCCCGATTGCGCCGATCGATATCCTGTACGGACATCGTCCGGCCATGGCCAATGGCAATGTGTACATGGCGCACCGTTGCGGTTTCACCAAGAAAGTCCTGACCGGCAGCTTCCAGGCAGCTGGCTTCGACCTGGTGCTGCCCATCCAGCGCGCTCACCCGGCCTACGACCTATGGGCAATCGCAGCCCTTGCTCCGCTCACCGAGCAGGAAGTCGTGGACATTGCCAACCAGCACTTCCCGGCCTGATATGCGAGGTTAGTCGGGGGTATTGGGAACTCAGAGTGACGAGCGGAAGTTGTTTCGCTCGTTTGCTCAATCGAGCCAATCGATGTGCTGGTAAGCTAGCTGCAATATGAAACGCGTCAACCTTCAACAAACAACTCAGCCATCCCGCAAGCTTTTCCCAGGCCAGCGACTGCCAAGGTCCTTTGCTGAGCATCTGCTCAACATTTGCGCGCAATCACGTAGATGATATCGCTTGGGAGCAACTTCAAAATCGGTAGCGAAATAGCCACTGCGCAGTAAATGAACACTTTCGAAAGCCTTCCCATTTTTCCAGTGTAGGAAATCCGAGTGTACAGACCTGCCAGGCTCAACACAGGCAGCCTGCCTCCAGCTACGCTCACAAATCCGTAGCATTTGAGGAGCTCTGCAAGATTAGACTCGTTGAAGTAATGGACATGAGGCGACGGCAGCCCCTTCTGCCAGAGCCGGTCGAAGAAACCTGTATATCCAGCGCTAGCGAAAAGTCTGGAAAGCCGATAGAACACGCCACTGCTGCTGGGCAAATTCACGACCAGATAGCCCCCATCGTTCAGTCGGTCATGGCACGCATTCAGCACATCAACAACAGGCGGAATATGTTCAAGGACGTCATTAAACACAATGACATCGAATTTTTCTGACGCGATCAGTACATCCGGAAAATAGCCATTGCGCACAGGCAGACCCCGCGCAGCCGTTGATTGATAAATGGCTTCATCGGGCTCGATCCCAAGCACCTCAAATGCAGGCATGGCGGTTTCAATAAACCAGCCGTGGGCACAGCCCACGTCCAGCAACCTCCCTCCCCCAGGCTTGAGCGTTCTGATGGCACTCAACAATGTTCTGAAATTACTGACTCGAAGCTCCCGTAAACCGGTCTCCCTCGCGGACTCATCGATATTTTCATGAGCGGAATGTTCATTGATAGTGGGCGCTAGCGTAGATTTTTCATAGGCGCATAGCGGGCATGAAAAGTGCCATTCCTGAACAGTTTCTTTTAAGCCTCCTGAGCAAACAGGACAATGAGAGATCAGCACTGGGCATTTTCCTTTCTGTAAAGATAGAGTATAAAAACGCGCCTGGATCAGCACTGTAAATCCAGCGTTACAATTAAGACCTGCGCCCTGTATTTGCTGTAATAAATATGGACACAACCCTCATCTAAAATTATCTTGCGCTCCCGTCGCCGGTTGCTACACCGGCAATACACCCCGTATAGTAATAACGTACTACACAGACTTTCGCTCATCAGTATTAGCGTTGTTTTTTCTGGATCGGTTATTGATCATTTAGCAGAAGGCAGCCAATACAATGACGTCAAATCTGGTTTATCTGGATCCAAGAGTCGCGGTAGTCATTCCTTGCTTCAACGTTTGCAAACACATACTGACCGTCATTCAACTGATTGGCCGTGAAGTAACCCGCATTTATGTCATTGATGACTGCTGCCCGGAGGGCACCGGCCAATTCGTCAACGATCGGTGTACCGACCCTCGTGTGAGAGTGATTTTTAACGCCGAAAACCAAGGCGTTGGAGGCGCCGTAATGACCGGTTATAAAGCAGCCCTGGCCGAAGAGATGGATATCATCGTCAAAGTTGACGGCGACGGACAAATGAATCCCGCGCTGATTCCTGACTTCATCGCGCCTATTCTTTCCGGGGAAGCGGATTATACGAAAGGCAACCGCTTCTTCGACCTGGAAGAAATACGGCAGATGCCCACCACTCGCCTCCTGGGAAACACTGCGCTTTCTTTCATGACCAAACTGTCCTCAGGCTACTGGGATCTCTTCGACCCCACCAACGGTTACACCGCGATTCACTCAGATGTCGTTCGCCACTTGCCTCTTAACAAAATCAGCACCCGCTACTTTTTTGAAACCGACATGTTGTTTCGTCTTAATACCCTCAGGGCCGTCGTTGTCGACGTTCCGATGGATGCACAATACGCTGACGAAGTCAGCAACCTGAAAATTTCCAGAGTCGCAGGCGAGTTTCTGGCAAAAAATATTCGCAACACAACCAAGCGTATCTTTTATAACTATTACCTTCGCGATATGTCATTAGCGTCCTTCGAACTGCCTGTGGGCATCGGATTATTAGTATTTGGAACAGGCTTCGGCATAGGGCACTGGATTGATTCAATTAACACAGGCATCGTGACCTCCGCTGGCACTGTCATGCTCTCTGCTCTGCCTGTTTTGCTAGGCACACAGTTGATACTCGCTTTCATTGGTTATGATGTTCAGTCCATCCCCAAGCGCCCCCTTCACTTAAAACATCACCACTTCAATAAGTCCGAATGGAAAAGAACAATCCAACCATGACCTACTTTATTGCGTTTCTCTGTGTCCTGGGTCTCGCAGCCGGGCAAGTCCTTTTTAAACTCAGCGCCACTGCATTGAATAAAACGGGATCTGTCACTGACCCGACCGCGATGAGTTATTTTTTTGTCGCACTTGGCTTATATGGCCTGACGACAATCGGGTGGGTATGGATACTGCAGAAAATTGAACTGGGCCGCATTTATCCATTCATGGCATTGGCGTTCGTGATTGTGCCCATGGCGAGTCATTTACTGCTGGGTGAGAAGTTTCAACCCCAATACTTCATCGGTGTCGCACTCATCATCGCGGGTATTGTGATTGCGGTGCGAGCATGAAAACAAAAAAGGGACCGCTAATGCTCCGCTCCTACGCCGCCCTGTTTCAGGGTCCTCTCAAGACTTTATGTACACCGTGCCTGGTCATACTTAGTCTATTTCTATCTGGTACGAGCTGGGCATCCTCTCCCCCAACCGAAACAAAAGTCATTGGGTATGGCCATGTCGACTCTGTCACTTTCGACGGCCAGCGTGTTACCGCATTAGGGTGGGCGGCGGACGTTCAGGTTGACCAGCCCATCAACATGATAAATATCTTCCTTAACGGCCAAGCGGTGTATATCGGCTCCTTTGAGCGCTTTCCCAGGCCAGACGTCGCTAGCGTGACAAGCAGACCTGACTGGCTTAACTCAGGATGGAAAGCGTCTTTTGAGTTACCCGATGAGGTAGAACCTGGCGAATATGCTGTTTCCGCCAATACCCGTACTAGAGTCGGTGAGTCGTTTGTGCTGGTCCCCTCTGCCGCTGCGCAAACACTTTCCATTCCGCAAACTCACAAGAATCACAAAAAGCTGGTCCTCACAGTGAAGCTGACCCTGCTCGGAGGAATTCTTTTCCTGATCGCAGGTTTCATCAAATCGGCGGTTAGCACCCAAGGGATTAATCGAAGGTTTTCTACCGGCCTATCTGAGCCCGCCATGTTCACTGCATTGGTGCTGCTCGTCTCATGCCTCTTCGTGGGCATGGGATTGACAGGGTCCTCATTATCACTGGGCCAGGCCAGCTCACCGATTATAGAAATGGATGGCACCAACATCATGGGCCAGGATCAACCAATACGCAGCGATGAGTGGATGGTTCAAACCCCTTTGGCGATTGCCCAATTCAACCATGTACCACGATTTCCGGTGGTCAATAGAAACATTGGCGAAGATGGCCAAAACATGATGGTCACCAGCATGACCAGTGTTCCTGTCGCTCATATCACAGCACTGGCGAAACCAGCGACATGGGGATTCTTCGTTTTCGACTTGAGGCGCGCGCTGTCATGGAACTGGATCTTCCCGATTGTCAGCTGCTTCCTTGTTCTGGCGTTTGTACTCAATAGGCTTTCAGAAACGCACTGGAAACAAGGCTTCCTGTTTTCAGCTCTGTTTTGTTGTGCGCCTTACGTCGTCGCGTGGTCATTTTGGCCGGCCTACACAGTGTTCTTCCCTTGTGTGATATTTCTCTGCGCACTGAAAATCCTCACGACCTCGTCTGTCAGCAAACTGATCACACTGGGCGTGTTGTCAGGCATCGCAATCGCCGGATTCTTTTTGATTCTGTACCCGCCCTGGCAAGTTTCGGTCGGCTACGTGTTCGTCGCGCTGACCTTGGGGGTTTTAATCAGGGACAAGCTTTATAAGCGACTGACCATGCCGAGAGTAATCACCTATCTATCTTCCGCCGGGGTAGCCGGCATCATCATCGCGGCATGGTGGCTAGATGCGAGCGAGACCGTTCAAGCAATGGCTCAAACGGTCTATCCGGGGCAACGGCTGACAGTCGGTGGAACGGCGACGCTCCCTTTGGTACTGAGAGGTTTTACAAATATTCCGACATTGCTGCAGTTGAACAGCCTGATGAGTAATCAAAGCGAGATCGCCAGCTTTTACTATCTGCTATTGCCATTGGCTGCGCTTGTAGCACTACGAGCGGTACAGAATAGCCTCTCAGCCGTTGAGTGGTCGCTCACAGCTATATGCGGCGTATTGCTTTATTACATGTTTGTCGGGCTACCGGCGAATCTCGCTAAATACTCATTATGGGGAAGCTCATCACCCTATCGGGCTGACCTGGCCTTAGGCTTGGCCTGCTTGATGCTTACTCATCTTTTACTGAATAAAAAAAATCAGCCGGAGGAGGCAACTCAGACCACTCAGGTCTTCGCCTTTGTAGTGTCCACTGCATGGGTCTACGTCGTATATCGCAGCCTGAGCCAACTGGACAGCTCGCTCACGTCGGGTATGCCGTCGAGCCTGACCATACTGATACTGCTCGTCACTGCAGCCCTTGGCTATACGTTGCTGACCAATCAATTCAAACCTTTCATCCTTATGAGCCTGGGACTTTCACTGGCCACCACCGTGAGTTTTCACCCCATTAACATTGCACCCGCCAAAGCTGGTCTGCAGGCAACGCACGCAGCCGCGAATACATTGACCAGCACGCTGAAAGGTAAAAGGGTCGTTGTTCTGGAGAGCACGACGCCCGCCATGTTTCTCATCGCATCTGGAGTAGCCGTGATAAACGGGGTGAATTACGTCCCACAGAAGACACTGTGGAGCAGGATGGACCCAGAAGGAAAACAGAGCAGTATTTACAACCGATACCAGCATCTCGCATTCACTGGAGCTCAGGCTCCGACCGAACCCTACCGACTCAGTAACCCCCATCCTGATATCGTCATGGTGACCCTGAATCTGGCAACGTTCGATTTTCGTCTGACGGGTGCCAACGTTGTCCTCGCTCCTGAGAACGACAAATCAAGACTTGATGAAAACAAAGGGCTTTCGTTTGCAGGTACAGCCACTGGCTGGAGCTGGTTCACTGTCAAATAAAGCTAAACCCGCGGCGGCCACGCCAGGCCAAAATCTTCGTGGTCCAGAGTCAAATTGGGGTTGTAGGCATAGTCCGCTTTGATCTCTGGCCACCTTGAGAGCATGTAATCGACTTCCTGCTTGAAGCGCTTTTTCTTGAGCCGTGTATCTTCTGCGCCGCGAGTGGCCGACTCGTGGTGATATAGCTCTGCGAACGGCGTAAACACATTTACATAACCGGCTTCCCGCAGACGCAAACAGAAGTCGACGTCATTGAAAGCGACTTTAAGGCTAACTTCGTCCAGCCCGTTTACCTGCTCGAAAACCGACTTCCTTATGACCATGCACGCTGCGGTCACCGCGGACATTTCCTGAATCAAGGAGGCACGACAGAAATAACCGTACTCGCCTCTGGGCAAGCATTTATGGGAGTGTCCGGCGACCCCACCAATACCGACGATGACGCCACCATGCTGAAGCCGGTCATCGGGATACCAGAGTCGAGCGCCCACCGCTCCCACACCAGGCAGCAGCGCAAATGAGACCATTTCATCCAGCCATTCGGGACTGATGACCTCAATGTCGTTATTGATCAGCCCCACCAGTTCGCCACGTGCCTGGCTCACCGCGAGGTTATTCAGCGCCGAATAATTGAACGGTCGCTCATCGCGTATCACCAGCACATCAGCCTCGCCTTCAAGCTCCGCAAAGTAGCGAAGCGATTCATCGTCGTCAGAGCCGTTGTCCACGAGAATGATTTCGTAGTTTTCATAGGTCGTCAGCAGCCGAATGCTCTCGATGCACTGCTTGACCAGTGCATGCGCATTGCGCGTTGGGATGATGAGACTGACCAATGGCAAAACCTCTGGCAACCGATGACGAACCCGATACAACCCCATGGGCAGCAATTCTGCGTGAGCAGCCATGGCTTGACGTTGCAAATGTTCATTCAGCGCCTTGAGGCCAGCCTCTGCAGCATAAGGCTTTTGATCACCCCCTTGGGCAGTGCTGCCCGGATGGATGCGCCAGTGATAAAGCACTCGTGGGATATGGATGATCTGTCCGGGCTGCAATTGCTCCGTGCAGCGCATGGCCAGGTCATAATCCTGCGCGCCCTCGAACCCCAGGCGAAAACCTCCGACCCGCTCGACAATGTCGCGCCGGTAGACGGCCAAGTGACAGATCATGTTTTGCGAGCGAAACAAAAAAACGTTCCAGTCAGGCTTGAAATAAGCGCTGCTGCGGTTGCCCTGCAAATCGATCTTGTCTTCGTCCGAATAGATCAGACCCACTCCTGGACTTTCCAGAATAGTGCGTGCCACCCAGTACAGAGCGTGCTCTGCGATCAGGTCATCGTTGTCCATCAGCGCAAGGTACTCGCCGCTGGAGAGCTCTATCGCTGAGTTACTGGCCGCGCAGATGTGGCCATTGTGTTCGCGAAAAACCACCTTGATCTGTGGGTCATCAAGCTGTTCAAGGTATCGCCGGACATCTGCACGGGTAGAAGCGTCATCTGCAATGCATAGCTCCCAATGGGGATAGAGCTGATAGCGGACGCTCGCAATGGCCGCGCACAGTAAATCCAGTGGCGGATCGAATACTGGCATGATGATGGAGATCAGCGGCAGTTTTTCCCACGTACGAATATGCTCGGTTATTTCCCAGCGCGACTGAACAGTCAAGGTGTCATAGCGCTTGATCCAGGCGGCATAGTCATGGCGGCCGGGCACTTCTGTACCTGGCGGCTTTTCGCCCTGTCCGTGATCCGTACTGCTGAACCAGCGTACGCGGTCAGCGAGCCCCTTTAGCCCGTGCTGCATGAGGACGCGAATAACCCTGGCCATGGTGGCCGACACCCCGCCGCCACGCTGGACCATCGAAGGGACCAATGTCGAGATACGCTTGACGCGCCGGATGGCACTCATCGATTTACGCACAGGGGCTGAAAGTCTGCGGCTGTATGAAGATTCCAGCGCAATGACGTGCAGATTCAAATGATGGATGTGGGTATCTTTTTCGATCTGCAGGGTCAGCAATTCTTGCTTGAGGCGTTCAATCTGAGTGCTTTGCTCATTGGCAAGGCAGACCTGATCGCTTAAAAGGCGCTCGACGGTCTCTGTTGTTTCATGCCCCTTCTCAATGGCACTACTGGCCACCCCATGCGTGCCACTTCTTATACCCCCAACGCTCTTGTCAAACGCCTGGATTTGCTCAGCCGCCGATGCCTGTGAGGTCTGGAGCGCCTGTTGATACTGGCTGATGGCATTGAGCTCAACACTGACCAGCCTGGCCATGACTTCATCTGTGTAAAGCACCAGATCCAGCTGCAGGCTGAACTGCTCGATATCACCAATTAAAGCCAGGTCAATCGGTAACTCCAGATAGGGATCATCATCCAGGCTCAGGAAGAAGACCGGCGTACCGGACTTGTCGACCTTCATCAGCCCGGAGGTAGCAATCAGACTCTCGACCTCACGATCCCATGCCCACACTTCGTTATTGCCCCTGAGCAGCCGGACATTATCCAGCGCAAACGATACCTTCTGATCCACCGGGTCGAGCCTTAAACGCCGTGGACGAGACCGCATCGTCGCGAAGGAAAAATGCAGCTGTTGATGTCCGGGGACCAAGGTGTGTGCGATAGATAAGTACTCTTTGAATTCGCCATCTCCATTGCTGTAGTAGAGCTTGGCTTGCAGAGGAGCCTGAGCGGGCACAACCTTCTGGTTGATTGGCTCATCGGGTTTCCAATCGAGGAAATCACTGGCTGCACGTCCGGTCACAAACGCTTGAAACTCTGCCTCGCGGCCGATGTACCGGGTCAGGTCAGCGTCTGAAACCAAAATACCGGCTCTACGCAAACTCTCACGAACAAAAAAACGGCGAGTGGGCGGTATGGTGCTCGGGTGGAACGGGGTGGCATTGGCAATCAGCAACAGCAATGCGCGCAGCAGGAGATGCCCCAACTCCACGCCCCCGGAAATTTCCCATTCAACATCGATCAGTGATGGTTCGTCATCTTCAGTAATCAGGATATTGTGGGGAACGGCATCGATGAATGTATCAGGGAGCCTTTCATTGGCCTGAGTCAGTGCGAGCGGCTTATTCTCTGCGTTAAGCAGCGTTCTCAATACGTGCAGGTATTGATCGAGAAAGAGGCCAATGTCGTGAATATTCCAATCAGGGGTAGTCGCGATGTTCAGAAACAACTGACTCAACGGTTTACCGTTGACGTACGCATCCACCTTGGAAAGACGGTGCCGAAAATCGCCTGCATAGGCGTCATGTACTGAGCTGACCAAGGCCACATGGTGAACTTCAATGCCGCTCGTCGTACTGACAAAACGGGTTTCTTTGCAAAACACAGGCTTTCGATTGGTATTGTAGTGATACGCCAGAACTTCGGGATTCAGCGTCGCGGCATCCGAGCGAGTAGCCGCTACCAGAAACGAATTGGCAAGCTCTGTGCCCAGCCCGTTTTCAATCACCACAGGCCACGTGCGCTCCAGGTTGAAGCCGGTCACACCAGGCAGTTGAGGGTCTTTTTTGACGTTCTGCCAAGCGAGCGCTGCTGCGTCAAATGACTCGATCTCAAAGCCATGCTCGGTGGTTATCGAGTTAGAGAGTTTGTAATCCGGAGCTGGATAGAGAAACTCAGCATGATAAAAGCCCGCTAGCCGGAGCAGGCTGTCCAGCTTTTTACGGCCGAATGTTTGCGGTTGACCTTTGATGTATCGGCCCTCAATGCCATACATAGGCACGGCGATATGGTCCTCTGGCGCGCCAGCGAAGTACTTCAAGCCCATTTGGTTCTCGATGGCTAGAATCAGCTTGCCATCAGGCGACAGAAAGTCATGAACACGTTTAAGCATACTGAGCACGGGGTCGCTGTCGCGGCTGAACACACTCGCATATTCCAGTACGCCGATTAGCGTGATGACATCGAATTTCTCATCACTTAAAAAATCATCGAAACGCTCGGCGACAATCCGCACATTTGGCAAATCCCGGGTGCGGCTGGCTACAATCTGCGCACGGCGAATACTGCCCTCCAGACTCAGAACCGTACCGCCACATTCCCCAAGGTAGCGACTGATAGCACCGCACCCGGCACCGATTTCAAGTACGTGCCCCGAAAGGTATTGCTCAAAAGGACGCAGAATATTGGCCCGTGCCGTGCCTAGGTGATAGAGCGACGCCCAGTCAGAGCAATGCTGGCCAAGTTCTGTGGATAACACTGAAAGGTCTTCAGCCTCCCGGATAATCCGCGCAATTCGCTCTTCGCTTTCATCACCGTCGCTGTAAGAAAGCCCCTGATAGTCGTCGCGTACCCATATGCCGGTTTCAGAATTAAAGCGGTATCCCTTCTCTTGCAGCTTGATCATTTTCAGGCACCTGATCGATATCCATAGTGACGGCCAGATCTATAAGGCCAAGCGCTTGCGGGGTTGGAGGCACGACAAAGTGAATTGAGTCGTAGCGGCGATCATGGGGAACGATGTCCTCCCCCCTGCGAGAGGCAACACCGACGGAAATGAAGTAGTCGCCACTGGCAAGCCGGTTGACGAACGTCAGAGAAGCGATGGCATCGGAATCGGCCGCGCCAAGCGATTGAGTTGCTGGACAGGAGAGCAACAAAGAGTTGGTGCCATAGACTGTCACGCCCTCCTTGGTTTTTACCGTGAAACCAAGGATGGGATTGACGACCATTTGGTGGAAGCGAATAGCCAGATGCAAAACCACTTCGGCACCAGGCTCAATGAACGCAGGAAAGCAGCGATCATTGGCGACGAGATGAAAGTCCAGCACGCTGGCGGCACCATCCCCCCAGCGATACTCATGGGCGTTGAATCCGTCACGGGTGGCATAAGCGCCAGACTCGAAGAGCAACCGCGTTTTTGCATCCAGCCGGGAAGAATCCAGTGAGGGCACAGCAGCCAATTTCCCTGAACGGGCCTGCAGCAGCTCGGCAGGCTTGTCCCGGCCAAAAAGGATATCCAGATAACGGTTAATGACAGTTCTTGGCGACCCAACCATTTCTAACCGGCCCTGCTCCAGCAGAACTGCGCGATCGCAGTGAGTTACCACCTGCTCGCTGGCGTGAGTAACCAGCAGAATACTGGTCCCGTTGTTTTTCAATTGCCGCAAGCGTTCGAAGCACTTGGCCTGAAAACGTGCGTCTCCCACAGAAAGAGCCTCATCGACGATCAGGATGTCGGGATCGACCTGAGCCTGTACGGCGAAGGCAAGGCGTACCACCATCCCGCTGGAATAGGCCTTGACCGGTTGTTCGATAAATTCACCAATATCGGCAAACCCGGCGATGGCATCAAAACGCTGGTCTACCTCGTCACGACTGAGCCCCAGCACCGCCGCGTTCATGTAAACATTTTCCCGCCCGGTGAACTCGGGGTTGAAGCCAGACCCCAACTCCAGCAGCGCGGCTATCCGCCCACGGGTCTGAACGACGCCAACGGTGGGCGTCAAGGTGCCGCAAATAATTTGCAGCAACGTGGACTTACCTGAACCGTTGCGCCCCACGATGCCAACGGTCTCACCACGTCGAACCTCGAAATCAATATCGCGCAGGGCCCAGAACTCTCTGCCGTAGGCGGTAACCTCTGATCCAAGTTTGCGTTGCAGGCGGGGAATGATGGAGTGTTTCAAACGATCGAAGGGTTTGTCGTAGGTATGAAAGCATTTGGATATGCCGGACACACTGATAACGTTTTCTTCAGATGACATCGGCAAACCCCTTGCGGGTTTTCTGGAAAAACCAGAACCCCGCGGTGGCAATCACTACTGCGATCAACATCGCCCACGCGAGGCTTTCCCACTGCGGGAATTTCCCGAACAGCAGCACATTGCGGCTTTCTTCGATGATGTACGTTAACGGGTTCAGTTTTAGCCAGGGTTGATACACCTGAGGCAACGCAGCCACTGGATAAAGCACGGGCGACAGGAACAACAGCACTGTGGTCAGCACCACAATCACTTGCCCCACATCCCGGAGGTAAACACCCAAGGCAGCCAGCCCCCAACTAATCCCCAGAGTTGCAATGATTAATGGCAGCAATATCAGCGGAAAAAACAGTGCACTGAACTGCAACTGATTCGTTAACAAAAATTGTGCGACTAACAGAACGATCAAACTGATACAGGTATGAAACAGCGCCGAGCCCAGTGTCACGACCATCAGGATTTCCAGTGGAAAGACGACCCTCTTTACATAACTGCTGTTTAAGATGATCAACGTGGGCGAGCGGTTGGCGCACTCTGAAAATAATCCATGCACAATCATTCCTACGAATAACAGGATTGCAAAACCGCCTTTGCCCGTTTCCTGCCCAACCCAGCGAGCTTGAAATATTTCCGAAAAGACAAAGGTGTATACAGCGAGCATCAAGACCGGGTTGAAGAAAGACCACGCCAGCCCCAACACCGAACCCCGATAACGACCGATGACCTCTCGTTTGGTCATGACCAGTATCAGTTGACGGTAGTGCCACAGGCTGTGAACAAGGCTCAGAGGACCGGCCCCAGTGATGCGGCGAGGGGGTATGTTAATAAGAAGTTCCTTAATAAGTTATCGGGAGCAGTGTTCAAACCCCGTTGATGAGGGTGGCCAGCAGCAGCCCCAGATTGCCCAGCAATGTCTGGCGGTAGACGCCTGAACGCTTGAGACTGAGCAGGCGACCAGGAAAGTGTCGGGAGCGCAGTGCCTTGAATGCCTCCAGAGTGAGACGATTCTCGTCAGTAAGGCGATGCTGAATCGTCTCCAGGCCCGCGATATTGACCGCATTCCAGTGTCGAAAGCGGCCCTGAAAAAGCATGCGAATCCGAACTATCCGTGCAGCCCATCCGCGATTTGAACCGACCAGATTGGCCCCGTGCTGCCGGTAGTGGACATAAGGGGTCACGTCATAGAAGACATTGCCGCCTACACCCGTTATCAGTATGTAAGCCCACCAGTCGTGGGAAACGATATCCAGATGTTGTCCGGCCTCTTCCAGTAGAAGTCGCGCTGCGTGGTTCAAGACCATGGTATTGCCGCCACCGATATTCTGAACCAGTGCATTGGCAAACGACGGTGGACGCCGAAACAGTGGCGAATATCCCAATACCTGCCCCCGCTGATCGACCAGTTCGGTACGACCAAAATACAACGCCGGAATGGACGCAGGGACGCTGTGCAGCCAGGCCAACGCTGCCTGTAACTTTCGTTCATCCCAGACATCATCCTGATCACACCAGGCGTAATAACTCGCTGACAGTTCTTTATTGCACACTGTCGAAATAAAGTTACGCGCAAACCCCCTTTGAGGCCCTCGCCACAAGCTGACTTTATCTTCACCCCAGAGGTATCGATAACGGTTGGTTATATTAACCGTGGCATCTTCTGAGCCATCATCAGAGATCGCGACATGCCAATCCTGACACGTTTGTTTTTTGATAGACGCCAGCTGCTTCTCCAGAAAACCCTGCCCGTTGTAAGTGCACATGAGTATCAAAACTGAAACACATACTGGAGGTCGCTGTGTCACGTCTCCATTGCGGCAGCTTAATGGCGCCATGGCTACCGCATTACAACGTCCACCTAGGCAGTCATTAGTTAAGGAACACTCAGAGATTTCATCTACACGCGAACAACCATGAATACTGCACGAGGTTCCGGGCAAATGATCGTTGATCATTGTCGGGTCACCTTGGCAAAGGGTAGTGCCTATTTGTGTCAGTCAGTGTGGCAGTCTAAACACACTTTAGTCTGGCAGAGCGATGAGTGGTCGCTATAACTGCAATTCGTTGAAGTTTATCGCTTAATTAATCATTGGCGGCAGTTACAGTTTGACGCGTGTTAAGTTTATGAAACATAAACTGTATCACCCGCTTAACTACCACTGTTCATAAGCGTGTCTTCAGTCGTGGATTTTTCGGGTCGATAACCGCGCAATATTAGTGGCTTTGCCACATAATCGTCGGGTTTTCTCCACTGCAAGGTCTATCTTCACATGCCAAAAATTCTTTCCTGCCTGCTCGGCGCTGTCCTTTCCTTCTCTCCTGTGGCACTGGTCAGCGCCGCGACGGTAGCCAAGCCTGTTTCTCTGGTCGTCCTCAGTTCCGGCGGCATCATGGGCGCGTTCAACGCGATAAGCAGCGATTATGAGCAGCGTACGGGCGTGCGTCTGGTGGCGGAGGCTGCGCCGTCAATGGGTGCTACGCCCCAAGCGATACCTAACCGCCTGGCTCGCAATGAACCTGCCGACGTTGTTCTCATGGTTGGCTCGGCACTGGATAAACTGATCAAGAACGGCCAGATCGATCCCAAGAGCCGCGTCGATCTGGGGAAATCCTACATTGCCATGGCCGTGCGTCACGGTGCCCCCAAGCCTGATATCAGCACCATGGAAGCCTTCAAGCAGACGCTGATTGATTCAACCTCCATCGCTTATTCGGACAGTGCCAGCGGCGTTTACCTGTCCCGTGTGCTCTTCAATCAGATGCATATAGGTGAGCTGATGCAGACCAAAAGCCGCATGATTCCTGCTACCCCGGTGGGTGAAGTGGTCGCACGTGGTGAGGCCCAGCTTGGCTTTCAGCAGTTGAGCGAGCTCAAGCAGGTTGAGGGCATCGACATCGTTGGTTTGATTCCCGATCAGGCGCAACAAATGACCCTGTATTCAGGCGGGGTTTCGTCGCGCAGTACTCATCCGGAACAGGCTAAACAGTTGCTGGAATACCTGGGCTCGCAGGCTGCAGCTGACGCGATCAAAAAAAGCGGGCTGGATCCGGTGGCGAAGTAACGGCTCATTATTGCCTGAGCTGACGCAATTTGTAGGAGCTGCCGAAGGCTGCGATGACGGCGTGTAAGGGAAAAAACATCGCAGCCTTCGGCAGCTCCTACAAGGATATCGTCAAGCCAAAGACTTAGAGATCGTTCACACCACCAACTCAATCAGCTCGGCCCTTATGCCTTGCTCGTCGATATGCAGCAAAGCGACTGAAATCGGTAATTTGAAACGCCGAGGACCAGCGCTGCCCGGGTTGATGAATAACACGCCAGCCCGCTGTTCGATCAGCGGTTTGTGGGAGTGCCCAACAACGACAACGCGGATGTCGTCAGGCAATGACTGGGGAACATCAGCGGGGATGTGAGTGACGTAAATGCCAATGCCTTGCGCCCGCAGGACCGCCGAATAAGGGACGTCGCTGGCCCATGCATCGTCCTGGTCGTTATTGCCGCGCACAACAGTCAGCGGCGCGATGGCGCGCAATTCTTCCAGAATCTCAGCCTTGCCAATGTCACCGGCATGAATCAGTTGCTCACAGCCTTTGAGTGCATCCAGCGCCTGCGGGCGCAACAGGCCGTGCGTGTCGGAGATCAGGCCAATTTTCATGATCGGGGCTCGTGCTTCCTGAACGTAAGGGACTGAGCATATCGGTAAATGGGGGCTCTGGCACATCGCGCGACCAGTGAGTCCGTGGGACCGAATTTATTCGGGAAAGCGGCATTCCGCACGGTACATAGACTGGGAACGTACCACCCCTTCGCGAATGAATTCGCTCCCACAGAACCATGTCTGCAGGCCAGCATGGAATATCCCACAGTCAAATGCCAACCGCCCGTCTCGCACCTGCTGCGATACCGGGAGCACGGCCTAAAGGCTTATTGACAAACATCAGGCGGACTGCAAATATCGCGAAAAGTTGTACGACGACAGATAACAAAAATAACAATAATCAGGGAATCACACGTATGACGAACCTCGTTCGCACCCCGCAATACTCGCGCATAAAGCGTCCCTTACACTCAGTGTCCAGCGGTAGCTTTTGCTCGCGCTCCCGATCAAGTCCGGGATCCCCCCTCTTTTATCAAATTCGCTGACGGTTAATCCGTTTCGAAGTGAAGACTCGTCTGCAGTAGCGGCCCGAGTCTGAAGCCCCAGCATGGGGGCACCTTGCACTTTTCCACAGGACAGGCCGTTCAAGTGCCGGAGGAGAAGTGCTTTGTCAAAAAAATGGGAGCACAACAATAATGAGATCTAAAAACAAGCGTTCGCTGGCCCTTCTCGGGCTGGGCACCATGAGCCTGACGTTCCCGCTGATGGGCATGGCCGAAGGTTTTGTAGACGATACCAAAGCGACGCTGACTTTTCGTAATGCCTACTTCAACCGTAACTTCGTCGACCCGGCGAATGCGCAGAGCAAGGCGGAAGAGTGGACACAAAGTTTTATTCTTGATGCCAAATCCGGGTTCACTCAAGGCGTAGTCGGTTTCGGGATCGATGTTCTGGGCATGTACTCGGTGAAACTCGATGGCGGCAAAGGCACGGGCGGTACGCAACTGCTGCCGATCCACGATGACGGTCGTCCGGCCGATGACTTTGGACGCCTGGGTGTCGCGGCCAAAGCGAAGGTTTCCAAAACTGAATTGAAAGTCGGCGAGTGGATGCCGGTTCTGCCAATCCTGCGCTCGGATGACGGCCGTTCGCTGCCACAGACGTTCCGTGGTGGGCAGATCACCTCCAAAGAACTCGATGGCCTGACCTTGTACGGTGGTCAGTTCAGGGGCAACAGCCCGCGTAACGATGCGAGCATGGAAGACATGTCGCTCAATGGCCGGGGTGCTTTCCAGTCTGATCGCTTCAACTTTGGTGGCGGTGAATACGCCTTCAATGAAAAGCGCACCCAGGTTGGCCTGTGGTATGCCCAACTCGAAGACATCTACAACCAGAAGTTCATCAACGTGCTGCACAGCCAGCCTATTGGTGACGTGACGCTGGGCGCGAACCTGGGTTACTTCTGGGGTAATGAAGACGGCAACAAACTGGCTGGCGATCTGGACAACAAAACCGCATACGCTTTGTTGTCTGCCAAATACAAGGGCAACACCTTGTACGTGGGCCTGCAGAAAGTCAGCGGTGATGACGGCTGGTTCCGGGTCAACGGGACGAGCGGCGGCACGCTGGCAAACGATAGCTACAACGCCAGCTATGACAACGCCAAGGAAAAATCCTGGCAACTGCGTCACGACCTGGACTTCGCCATCTTCGGCGTGCCCGGCATGACTTTGATGAACCGCTACATCAGCGGTGACAACGTCCACACTGGCGCGATCACCGATGGCAAGGAATGGGGTCGGGAGTCAGAACTGGCGTACACCGTACAAAGCGGCACGTTCAAGAGCCTGAACTTCCGGTGGCGCAATTCTTCCATTCGTCGCGACTTCAGCACCAACGAGTTCGACGAAAACCGGGTATTCATCAGCTATCCGCTGTCGCTGCTTTAAGCAACAAACTCTACTCCCTGTAGGAGCTGCCGGAGGCTGCGAAGCATTTGTTCTGACACACCGCCATCGCAGCCTTCGGCAGCTCCTACAAGTATCCTGTTGGCCGGGCGACTGTGGTGTGTCAGAGATACAAGACGATCCCGGCGGTCGTTCGTCTTCGTCTCGCCAACCAGCCATCATTTCGACCTAAGTCGCGTTGACAAAGCCATACACGACTGCAAATAATCACCGGAAGTCATACGACAACAGATGACAACTAATAAGAATTGCAAGGGAATCTCATGACAACGACTCATACCGCCCAAACTCCCTTCAATCGCCTGCTACTGACAGGTGCAGCAGGCGGTCTGGGCAAGGTTCTGCGACAAAGTCTGCGGCCTTACGCCAAGGTCCTGCGACTGTCCGATATCAGCGAAATGGCCCCCGCCGTTGACGCCAGCGAAGAAGTACAACCCTGCGATCTCTCCGACAAGCAAGCCGTTCATCAACTGGTTGAAGGTGTAGACGCAATCCTGCATTTCGGCGGCGTCTCGGTAGAGCGTCCGTTTGAAGAGATCCTCGGTGCGAATATCAGCGGTGTCTTCCATATCTACGAAGCCGCCCGTCGCCACGGCGTGAAGCGTATTATTTTCGCCAGCTCCAACCATGTCATTGGTTTCTACAAGCAGGATGAGACCATCGACGCGCTCTCCCCTCGCCGTCCGGACAGTTACTACGGTCTGTCCAAATCATACGGCGAGGACATGGCCAGCTTCTATTTCGACCGCTACGGCATCGAAACCGTGAGCATCCGCATTGGCTCGTCGTTCCCGGAACCGCAAAACCGCCGAATGATGAGCACCTGGCTAAGCTTCGACGACCTGACGCAACTCATCGAGCGCTCGCTGTATGCGCCGAACGTCGGCCACACCATCGTCTATGGTGCTTCCGCCAACAGCAACGTGTGGTGGGATAACCGGTACGCCGCCCACCTCGGCTACCACCCCAAGGACAGCTCGGAAGTTTTCCAGGACAAAGTTGAAGCGCAGCCGATGCCTGCTGCTGACGACCCGGCGATGGTTTATCAGGGTGGCGCCTTCGTTGCATCAGGCCCCTTCGGCGACGACTGAGAACCGATAAAAAAACAATAAAAGGACAGGGCGACATGGATGCTGAATTGATTCTCGACGCACAAAACGCCACGGGTGAAAGCCCGGTGTGGAGCGCCAGGGACAAGGCTCTTTATTGGGTTGATATCCCGGCGGGTAAGCTTCATCGCTGGGACTCGGCCCATGACAGCACCCAAAGCTGGAAAGCACCGCAAATGCTCGCCTGCATCGCTCGTTACGATAACGGCGACTGGATTGCCGGTATGGAAGACGGTCTGTATCGCCTGACCGAAAGCGCCGACGGCACCTTGAGCAGTCGTTCTCTGGCCAGCGTCGATCATGCGTTGCCTGGCATGCGCTTCAACGATGGACGCTGTGATCGCCAGGGCCGCTTCTGGGCCGGCACCATGTTGATGGACATGGCCGCAGGCGCATCGGTCGGCGCGATGTATCGTTACAGCGCAGGCCAGAGCGAAGCGCTCACGGCACAACTCACTGACTTCATCGTACCCAACGGCCTGGCGTTCAGCCCGGACGGCAAGATCATGTACTTGTCCGACTCGCACCCCAGCGTGCAAAAGATCTGGGCGTTCGATTACGACACCGACAGCGGCACGCCCCACAACCGCCGCCTCTTCGTGGACATGAACCACTATCTGGGCCGCCCTGATGGCGCAGCGGTCGATGCCGAAGGCTGCTACTGGATCTGCGGCAATGATGCGGGGCTGATTCACCGCTTCACACCGACTGGCAAGCTTGACCAGTCACTGGTTGTGCCGGTGAAGAAACCCACTATGTGCGCCTTCGGCGGATCGAATCTGGACACGCTGTTCGTGACCTCGATTCGTCCCGGTGGCGACATCAGCGACCAGCCACTGGCCGGTGGCGTCTTTGCCCTGAGACCCGGAATCAAAGGCTTGGAGGAGCCTGCCTTCAAGGGCTAATGCATCACACACAAATCCACCAGCACCACAAAAACAACAAAACTGGAGTTATCCATGGATTTCAAACGCAAGCTTCTCATCGCCGCACTTCCACTGGCCTTCTGTATGTCGGGCCTGGCCCAGGCAGAAGTCAAAATCAAATTCGCCGAAGTTCACCCCGCCGGCTATGCCCCGGTAGTGGCCGAACAGAACATGGGCAAAAAGCTAGAAGAGCAGTCCAAAGGTGAGATTAGCTTCAAGATGTACCCCGGCGGCGTGCTCGGTTCAGAGAAAGAAGTGGTTGAGCAGGTACAGAGCAACGCCATCCAGATGACCCGTGTCAGCCTGGGCATCGTTGGCCCGGTAGTGCCTGACGTGAACGTCTTCAACCTGCCGTTCGTATTCCGCGATCAGGCGCACATGCGCACCATCATCGACGGTGAAATCGGTCAGGAAATTCTCGACAAGATCACCAACTCGAACTTCAACATGGTCGCACTGGCGTGGATGGATGGCGGCACTCGCAACCTGTACACCAAGAAGCCGGTGCGCCAGATCTCAGATCTCAAGGGCATGAAGATCCGTGTTCAAGGCAACCCGGTATTCATCGAGACCATCAATGACATGGGCGGCAACGGTATCGCCATGGCCACCGGCGAAATTTTCAGCGCTTTGCAGACTGGCGTTATCGACGGTGCAGAGAACAACCCGCCGACTTACTACCAGCACAACCACTATCAGAACGCCAAGTTCTTCACCATCACCGAGCACTTGATCCTGCCTGAGCCGATCGTGATGGCCAAAGACACCTGGAACAAGCTCAAGCCTGACCAGCAGGCACTGGTGAAAAAGCTGGCCCGTGAGGCTCAGGCTGAAGAGCGCGTGCTGTGGGACAAATCTTCTGCCGATGCTGAAACCAAACTCAAGGCCGCTGGCGTGGAATTCATCACGCTGACGCCTGAGCAGAAGAAAGCCTTCTACGACGCCACCCAGCCGGTTCGCGACAAGTTCGGTGCACCTTACAAAGACTTGATCAGCCGTATCGAGGCTGTGCAAACCGACGCATCCCTGGCCGCCAAAAACTAAGCAGCCTGACAAGCCAGTCCGATAACGCCGCGGGGGCGAGTGCAAGCTCGCTCGCCGCCGCAGTGGTGAGCCTCCATGAAAAATACGCTGCTACGTCTCAACGATGTTCTTTATCGGGTCTGCATCGGAATCGCCGGTATGTCGATTCTGATCATGACGCTGATTATTCCATGGGGCATTTTTGCCCGTTATGTCCTGGGCAGCGGCTCCAGTTGGCCAGAACCCACTGCCATCCTGTTGATGGTTGTGTTCACTTTCTTCGGAGCTGCAGCCAGCTACCGTGCCGGGGCACACATGGCCGTCTCGATGGCCGTCGATCGTATGCCCGCTCAGGTGCGCAAAATAGCTGCGGTGGTGGTGCAGGTTCTGATGGCCACCGTTGCCCTGTTCATGATCATCAAAGGCTTCAAGCTTTGCGGTACGACCTGGAATCAGTACGTCGGGGAGTTGCCCTTCCTGCGCGTTGGCATCTCCTACCTGCCGATTCCGATTGGCGGCATCGTGACCCTGATTTTCGTCCTTGAGAGAATTTTTCTGGGCGACCAAAGCCACCGGGCTGTCATGCGGTTCGACGTGATTGAAGAAAGTGAAGGGGCCGCATAAATGGACGCTCTTATACTGTTAGGCAGCTTTATCGCGCTGATCCTGATCGGCATGCCGGTCGCTTACGCGCTGGGGCTTTCAGCGCTGATTGGCGCATGGTGGATTGAGATCCCTGCTGATGCACTGATGATTCAGATCGCAGGCGGCGTAAACAAATTCTCCCTGCTGGCGATCCCGTTCTTCGTCCTCGCGGGTGCGATCATGGCCGAAGGCGGAATGTCTCGAAGGCTCGTGGCGTTTGCTGCGGTACTGGTCGGTTTCGTACGCGGCGGCCTGTCGCTGGTGAACATCGTTGCATCGACCTTCTTCGGCGCTATCTCCGGCTCCTCGGTCGCAGACACCGCCTCGGTAGGTTCGGTACTGATTCCGGAAATGGAACGCGCAGGTTATCCCCGTGACTACTCCACGGCCGTGACGGTCAGCGGCTCGGTTCAGGCCTTGCTGACACCGCCGAGCCACAACTCGGTGCTGTACTCGCTGGCGGCGGGCGGCACGGTCTCCATTGCTTCGCTGTTCATGGCCGGTATCGGTCCGGGTCTGCTGCTCAGCGCGGTGATGATGGGCCTGTGCATGAT
Organism: Pseudomonas quasicaspiana; assembly: GCF_021147825.1. Lineage (NCBI taxonomy): Bacteria > Pseudomonadati > Pseudomonadota > Gammaproteobacteria > Pseudomonadales > Pseudomonadaceae > Pseudomonas > Pseudomonas quasicaspiana. Next base: position 30,014 of record NZ_JAGTPI010000025.1, on the reverse strand, counting down.
CTTCGCCCGCAAGCGCAACTACCCGAAAGGTGAAGTGATCCCGTTGCGCCAGGCGATCAAAATCGCCGGTGAAGCACTCTGGGGTCTGATGGCCATGGTCATCATCCTCGGCGGTATCCTGTCGGGTATTTTCACGGCGACCGAGTCGGCGGCGATTGCCGTGGTCTGGTCGTTCTTCGTCACCATGTTCATCTACCGCGACTACAAATGGCGTGACCTGCCCAAGCTGATGCACCGGGCGGCGCGTACCATTTCCATCGTGATGATCCTGATCGGTTTCGCCGCCAGCTTCGGCTACATCCTGACGCTGATGGAAATACCGATGAAGATCACCACAGCGTTCCTGACGCTGTCGGATAACCGTTACGTGATCCTGATGTGTATCAACGTCATGTTGTTGCTGCTGGGCACGGTGATGGACATGGCGCCGTTGATCCTGATCCTGACGCCAATCCTGCTGCCCGTGATCGTCGGTGTGGGCGTAGACCCTGTGCACTTCGGCATGATCATGCTGGTGAATCTGGGTATCGGCTTGATTACACCGCCGGTTGGCGCGGTGCTGTTCGTGGGTGCTGCGGTGGGTAAAGTCACCATCGAAGCCACCGTGAAAGCCCTGCTGCCGTTCTACGTAGCATTGTTCCTGGTGCTGATGCTGGTGACCTACATCCCTGCAATCTCCCTGTGGTTGCCGAGTGTGGTGTTGTAAGAAACACCGATGATCCAGGGTTGGAACGATGATTTGTGGGAGCCGCCCCGGTGTCCCTGACACCACGCTGTCGCGCAGCAAACACGGACCCTGTAGGAGTGAGCTTGCTCGCGATTCGGCCTGTCAGTCGATGAATATATTGCCTGTACTGGAGCTATCGCGAGCAAGCTCACTCCTACAGTAAAAAGCATTCCAAATCAGATAGTTATATTTTTTTTGATAGGAGCGAGGCTTGCCCGCGATAAGGTACACACCGATCGCGAGCAAGCTCAGCTCCCACCGTTGCCTGGATTCGCGCCCCCCAGCCAAGGAGGCTGGTTGCTCATGTCTGCTCCTGCTTTGTTTCCCCGCCACATCGCTGTATTGCTCCTCGCCCTTCTCGCCTGTGCTTTTGCAGGCAATCACATCGCCGCGCGTATCGCCTTTGACCATGACACCGGCCTGCTGCTGGCGATTCTGTGTCGCTCGGGCGTGACCTTGCTGGTCCTTACTGGCCTGGTGCTCTGGCAGCGGGAACGCCCGAACCTGACCGCCAGAACGTGGCGCTGGCAATTGCTGCTGGGCGTGCTGATCGCAGCACAAAGTTTCTGCATCTACTCGGCTGTCGCTCGCATTCCAGTCGCGCTGGCGTTGCTGATCGCCAACGTGGCTCCCATCCTGTTGGTCTTGCTCACATGGGCGTTAGGCGGCGCAAGGCCGACCGCTCGTGCCGCGTTGCTGATGGGTTTTATTCTGATTGGTCTGGTCTTTGCGCTGGACGTACCAGAGCGCCTGTCCAGCCAGCACAGTACCGAAGCTCAGTGGCTCGAAGGCATTGCCTTCGGCTTTGGCGCTGCCGGGGTTTTCGCCTGTGCGCTGTGGATAACCGACCATAAACTCTCGTCCTTACGCGGCACCGTACGCAGCATGCTGACCATGTTGATTGTGTTCAGCGCCGCTGCATTGGCGGGTTTCAGCGGCGTGCTGCCTGGAGGTGTTTCATTGCCATCCACCGCCACCGGCTGGACAGCACTGGCCTGTCTGGTCACGCTTTATGGCGTTGGGTTTTCCCTGCTGTTCATTTGCGTCAACCGTCTGGACATGGCCCGCAACGCGCCGGTGATGAACATCGAACCGGTGGCGAGTCTGTTGTTTGGCTGGTTAATCCTTGATCAATTGCTCAGCGGCGGCCAGATCATTGGCGGCCTGATCGTGGTCACCGGTATTGTGCTGCTGACCTGGCGGCGTAAAACGGCTTGAGCCCTCATCTGTACTCATACGGCGAATCATCATGCTCCCGGCAATCCTGACGCTTGAAGATGGCATCACCCGACTGACGCTCGCCCCGCAAACCGGCGGCAGCATTGTTAACTGGAATGTGATCGCCAGCGGCCAACCGCTACTGCGCCCCAGCAATTACGAAGCACTGGGTGCCGGGACTGCACGGAAGCTGGCCTGCTATCCGCTGGCACCGTGGTCCAACCGGATCAGCAACGGAGGATTTGAAAGTCCCGATGGCTGGCTCGCGCTTGAGCCCAACAGCCCCAACGACGCGTTGCCGATTCATGGCAGTGCCTGGCAGCAGCCATGGGAAGTGATTGAGCAAAGTGCGCAACATGCCTGCCTGCAACTGAACAGCAGCATCCCTTTTGCTTATCGCGCGCAACTGCACTTCAGCCTGCTGGACGGCACGCTGAGCATCATGCTGCAGGTGACCCACCTGGACGCGCGGGCCGCCTGGCACGGGCTGGGCTTGCATCCTTATCTGCCACGCACCGCCAACACCCGGTTACGGGCCACGGCGTCACAGGTCTGGCTGACCGATGAAACCGGGCTGCCTACTGAACTGGAAAATATACCGGCCGCATGGAACTTCAATGCGTTGAACAGCCTGCCGCAAACTCGTCTGGATAACGGTTTTACCGAATGGGATGGCAGTGCCCTGATCAGCCAGCCGGACCTGGGTTATGAGCTTGAATGCCGGGCGACGGGCAGTGAGTTCTTTCTGGTGTTCTGCCCGCCCGGGCTGGATTTTTTCTGCTTCGAGCCGGTCAGCCACCCGGTGAATGCCCACCATTTGCCGGGGCATCCAGGGTTGCGGCTGTTGCGACAGGGAGAGTCGGCTGAGCTGGGTTTCAGCCTGAGTTACCGCGCGCTGTAACAATTTCATTCAGGCGGATCGCAAATCCCTGTGGGAGCCGGGCTTGCCCGCGATATAGGCGACGCGGTTTCATGGCTATAACGCGTTATCGTTCTTCGCGGGCAAGCCTCGCTCCAACAGGGAAACGTATTCCAAACGATACGGCCAATCAAACCACCACGTAGTACTTGCGCACATACACCATGCTTTCCCATGCGCAGCTCGCGCCTAGCGGAACAAACACGGTGTCGCCGGTGTTCACGATCAGCGCTTCGCCGTCTACACCGGTGAGCGTCACCTGACCTTCGATCAGATGCATCAACTCATGCACTTTGTGCGGTCGGCCGCCACGGGCATAAGGTGTCGAGTCCCAGACGCCGATGCGCAGGGGGCTGTTCGAGGCTTCATAGGCGTTGTGTGAGCGGCACTGAGGCGTCGGGCCAATCAGGATGCTGGCCTCGGGGGCTGCCGAAGGTGCCAGTGGAACTCGCTTGTCGATCCAGGTCAGCGCCGGTTGCGTCGATGGCGCGGAGTCACTGATTGCGCAAAAAACCCAAAGGCTGCCATCTGCCGCATCAACCTGACAGGCGACTCCCTGCTCCACTACAACGCTTTCGCCGGGGCCGACTTCGAGGGTTTCACCGTTAACGTGCAGGCTGACACACCCGCGGTGGACAACCAACATTTCCGTGAATGGATACGATTGACTGCTACGTACGCCACTGGCGCTGACCAATCCGGCACTTACGCCATCATCAGCGACATAAGCGATATCACGCACGTCGGCAAACGGATCGCCAGCGCTCAAAGCACCGCGCTTCAACGGTGCATCGGTTTGACTGCCGTCAGCGCGGACCAACAACAAAGCTTTTAGCTGTGACATTAAACACTCTCCGGATTAGCCAACGGCCTGGGTGACGAGGGCAAACTGTGCGACGCCAGCAGTGGCCTGCGGAGCCTTGCCTTTAGCCATTTGTGTGACGCTGTCGACAGCTTTAAGACCTGCAGCATCCAGCCAGTCTGCCAAGCCGCTATTCGTAGGAATATCGATACGCACAAAGGAATACGGCACTCGCGACAGCAACTGACTGATCAGGTACCTGGCCTGCTCTACGTTTTGAGCGATCACCGGGCCGATGCACAGGCCGCGACCAAAAGGGCGCAATAGAGCAAACGCCTGTAATTGCCCATTGCGCTCGATAGCTGCCGAGTGTTCTACGCTCGGCAGCAGGTCCTTGAGGACCGCAGTGCGATCAAGCCCGCTGCCCGCGTTGGCCAACTCGAACAGGCGCTTGTAATCCGCCTGGCCCACTGAGCGGCAGCTTTCGCTGAACGCGAGCGCGGGCGCTGACGGTGCTTCGGCTGGAGCCTGACCCTGACGTTGTTCGACGCTGCCGAAATCAACAAATCCCAAACTGGCGTACAGCGGGGCTCCGGCCAGGGTCGCGTTGAGAACAGGAATACGAGGTGTGGCGGCCTCAATCGCCAGGTTCATCAGTTGACGACCAATCCCCTTGCCCTGATATTCGTCGCTGACGATCACCAGACCAATGGTTGAGAAATCCCCCTGATGGCAAGTGAATGCACTGCCGATCACCCGCCCCTTGCCTTCCGCAACGAAACCCTCGCTAACGCGTTGCAGCATCGCCCAGTCCTCACGACGATGCGGCCATTTCAACTGCACTGAAAGTTGGTGTGCAGCATCCACATCGGCCGCAGTCATAGGGCGATAGGAACATGAAGAACGTTGCGAGTCAGCCATGAAAAGCTCTCCGGTCAAAGGGGCACTAATGCCTGTATCCCATCTGCTTACCGCTCATGGCAAGAGCTCCGGAACGATTCGGCAGATTGCACAAAGCGCGCTGCCGTTTACCACAGTTACTGCTTAAATCGACACTAAGGTCGGCAGCAAATGCTTGGGCTTTTTTCCTAGGATGGACGTCTCGCTTTTTATCGGCTGGAGTCCTTCATGGATAGCTTCGATCCTCGTCAAATTTCTGTTCGCAGCGCGCACTTCATCGGCGGTCATTATCGCGATGCCCAGTCAGGCATGGACGTCTCACGCCCCTCCGACGGACAGGTCTACGCCGGGCTGCCGATTGCTGACGCGGACATGGTGGACGAAGCGGTCAGCAATGCCTGGCAGGCGTTCAAGCACAGTGACTGGGCCAGCCGCCCGCCGCGCGAGCGAGCCCGGGTCATGCGTCGTTGGGCCGACTTGATTGAAGCCGATGGCGCGATCCTGGGGCCGCTGGAAGCAGTCGGTTCGACACGGCCCCACAAAGACGTGCTCGCCTGGGACATTCCTTATGTCGCCGAAGGGATTCGTTTTTTCGCAGAGCTGGCAGACAAGCATGGCGGCGAAGTGGCGGCGACTCAAAGCGACCGGCTGGGCATGCAGATCGCCGAGCCTTACGGCGTGATTGCCGCCATTGCACCGTGGAACTTCCCGCTGAGTATGGGCCACTGGAAAGTCGCCCCGGCGCTGGCAGCGGGTAACGCCGTAGTACTCAAACCTTCGGAACTGACGCCATTTTCCAGCCTGCGCTTTGCCGAGTTGGCCGTGCAGGCCGGGCTCCCTGCCGGGATGTTCAACGTGGTTCAGGGTGACGGACGCACCACAGGCGACGCGCTGTGTCGTCATCCGCGCATCTCGAAAGTAACCTTCACCGGTTCGACGGCCACAGGCTCCAGCATCATGTCCACTTGCGCACTGGTCGGTCCCAAACCCGTGACACTGGAGCTGGGCGGTAAAAGCCCGCAACTGGTGTTTGCTGACGTGCCTGATCTGGCCAAAACCGCACGCACCGTTGCGCTAGCCATTACCGGTAATGCCGGACAGGTGTGTGTTTCGGGTTCACGACTGTTGATAGAACGCTCGATCATGGCGCCGTTCATTGAGCATCTTCAGGGCTACTTCGCTTCTTTGCGCCCCGGCCCGACCTGGTCACCCGACGCAACGCTGCCGCCGATCATCTCCCATTTACAGGCCAGCCGCATCGACAACATCGTCCAGCGTGCGCGCCAGGCCGGAGCCGAAGTGCTGGCCGGTGGCAGGCTGTTCGAAGGCATGGGCGGCGCTTATTACCAACCGACATTGCTGACCGCAGTGGACAGCCAAAGCCCGGCAGTCTGCGAAGAGATTTTCGGCCCAGTGCTGACCATTCAGCCATTCGACACCGAAGAACAGGCGCTGCAACTGGCCGAACACGACACCTATGGTCTGTGCGCAGGCGTGCATACGGCTGACCTGAATCGCGCGCTACGACTGATTCGCAAGCTGGAAGTCGGCACCGTCTGGGTCAACCGCTACGGGCGCAGCAACGATTACATCCTGCCAACCGGGGGCTATAAACGCTCCGGCATTGGCAAGGACCTGGGACGTGAAGCGTTTGAAGCCAATCTGCGCTTTAAAAGCGTGTTGATCGATATCGCGGAGTAACAGCAATACGATTTCTGTGGGAGCCGGGCTTGCCCGCGATAAGGCTGGACGCGATAGTCCTGATATTTGCATCGGCCTTATCGCGGGCAAGCCCGGCTCCCACAGGAACTACGCAATTTCAGGACTATGTCTACAACACAACGGGAGCAGCTTTCTGGCTGCTCCCGTTTTTTATTGGCTTGACGCAGTTTGTGCTGCGCTGGCACAGCATCTGTTCGGCTTCAGCACCATAAGTGCTCATAAAGGCACATAAACACGAGGCCCGCACAAGGCTGGAGCGCTCCGCAAAGTGTGCTGAGGGCAACCCCTAAAACGGCGTTTTCTATCAAGCAGCCGACGCTTTTAACGTCATCTGCTGATTTCACGGTGTTGTAATGAAGGTGTGGTGCAGCGTTGCATCACGCGCTTTGAATCCGAAGCACAGAGATGCCTCGCCCAGACTTAACGAACTTCAGGACCGCACTCAATGAGCTTTCTTCGTCCCAAATTCATTACGTTCGATTGCTACGGTACGTTGACCAACTTCCACATGGGCGCCATGACCCGCGAAATCTTCGCGGACCGTGTCCCCGCTGAACGCATGGAAGAGTTCGTCAAGGATTTCTCCGCCTATCGCCTGGATCAAGTCATGGGCGACTGGGTGCCTTACGACGAAATCATCAAGACTGCGCTGGAACGTACCTGTAAACGTTGGGGTATCGAATACCGCCAGGAAGGCCAGCTTTACTACGAAGCGGTTCCAACATGGGGTCCGCACGCCGACGTTCCGGCAGGTCTGGCAAAAATTGCCGACAAGATCCCTCTGGTGATTTTCTCCAACGCCAGCGACAGCCAGATCATGTCCAACGTGAACATGCTCGGCGCGCCGTTCCACAAAGTCTTCACCGCTGAACAGGCTCAGGCCTACAAGCCTCGCCTCCGTGCGTTCGAGTTCATGCTCGACAACCTCGGCTGCGGCCCGCAGGACGTGCTGCACGTTTCCTCGAGCTTCCGTTACGACCTGTTCCCGGCGCATGACATGAAGATCAAGAACCGCGCATTCGTTGCCCGGGGCCATGACGTGCCTGCCAACGAGTCCTACGGCTATCACACCCTCAAGGACATCGGCGGCTTGCCTGCGCTGGTCGGCCTGTAATCCGCATTGCCCACGGTTTCCGGTAACGCCACAGGTAAGGACAGCACCATGCGAAGTGAATCCTACTGGCTTGATACCGCACCGGCATTTGCCGGGGCGCAGACCGGCGCGGTAGAGGGCCAGGTGGATGTCGCCATTGTCGGGGGCGGCTTTACCGGCCTCTCGGCAGCCCGCGCCCTGGCGATGAAAGGCGCAAGCGTAGCGGTCCTGGAAGCTGACCGGGTGATCGGCGAAGCGTCCGGGCGTAACGGTGGCCAGTGCAATACCGGCGTGGCTCAGGATTATTCAGCGCTGACCGCCAGTCTGGGCGCCGACCAGGCCCGCGCGTATTACCTGGCTTACGAAAGCGCTGTAAAGAGTGTCGTCGCGGTGGTTGAGCAGGAGCAGATTGCATGTGACATGACCCGTAACGGCAAGCTGAAACTGGCCGCCAAACCGATGCACTTCGACGGCATGGCCCGCACCTGCGAGCTGATCCGTCGGGAAGTGGACGCGGACGTCGAGCTTCTGTCCGCGCAAGAAACCCGTGCCGAAGTGGACTCGGCTGAATTCCACGGCGGCTTGTTACAGCGCAACGGCGTGCAGATGCATGTCGGGCGCTTTGGTGTCGGGCTGGCCGATGCTGCCGTGCGTCACGGCGCACAGGTTTTCCAGAACGCCGCAGTAAAAAGCTGGAAAGCCAACGCTTCAGGCTATCTGCTCAACACGGCCAAGGGCTCTATTCAGGCCAAACAGATCCTGCTGGCGACCGGTGCTTGCCAGCATGGCGGTCCCGGCTGGTATCGACGGCGCATCGTGCCGGTGGGCAGCTTTGTGATTGTGACCGAGGTGCTGCCGCAGACTTTGATCGATCAATTGTTGCCGCAGCATCGCGCCTACGTCACCAGCCGCATGATCGGCAATTACTTCCGCCTGACGCCGGACAACCGTTTGCTGTTTGGCGGCCGGGCGCGCTTTGCCATGTCCAACGCAACCTCCGACGCCAAGAGCGGCAAGGTATTGCGTGCCGCCATGGTGCAAATGTTCCCGCAACTGGCCAGCGCCAAAGTGGATTACTGCTGGGGCGGTCTGGTGGACATGACCTCCGACCGCTTGCCCCGTGCGGGTGAACATGAAGGCGTTTTTTACTCCATGGGCTACAGCGGCCACGGCGTACAGATGTCCGTCCACATGGGCCAGGTCATGGCCGACGTCATGGATGGCAATCCGCAAGCCAACCCGTGGCGCGAGCTTGACTGGCCAGCCGTTCCAGGACATTTCGGCACCCCGTGGTTCCTGCCGTTGGTGGGCGCGTGGTATCGATTTCAGGATGCCCGGCACTAGATTTTGCGCTTCACCGTCGTTGTGTGCGTTTCAAGGACGCTCGGGTCAACCGCGAGCAACTCATGCATTCCCTTAATCGACAGGTAGAACTGATATGGCTGACAACAAAGACGATTCCCCATTGATCTCAGGCCAGGATAGCCTGCGCGTATTCGAAGGGCTCAATCGCGGTCTTTCACGTCGTGATGCATTACGTATGCTGGGCGTTGCTGGCGTCGTCGCCAGCGGTGCGACGAGTCTGTTCGGTGCCGCGGGCAAAGTCTTCGCCGACGAAGCGGCAGCGCCTGGCAAAGGCAAACCCGGTGGGCGTATTCGTGTAGCAGGCATGTCCAGTTCTACCGCCGACACCCTCGACCCCGCCAAAGGCGCACTGTCCACCGACTATGTTCGGCACTTCATGTTCTATAACGGCCTGACCCGCTTCGACTCCCATCTGGTGCCGCAGATGGAGCTGGCCGAGCGCATCGAAAGCGACGACGCCACCCTGTGGACCGTGACACTGCGCAAGGACGTTACGTTTCACAACGGCAAACCGCTGACACCTGCCGACGTGGTCTTCTCGCTGAACCGCCATAAAGACCCGCTGACCGGTTCAAAGGTCATGCCGTTGATGGCTCAGGTCAGTGAAGTCAAAGCCAGCGGTCCGAACGAAGTACAAATCCGCCTCAGCGCCGCCAACGCCGAGCTGCCGTCGATTCTGGCGGTATCGCACTTGTTGATCGTTCCGGAAGGCACCACCGACTTCAATCAGGGCATCGGCACCGGACCGTTCAAGGTCAAGGAGTTCAACCCGGGCGTGCGCTCGATCAGCGTGCGCAACCCGAACTACTGGAAGCCGGGCCTGCCCTATCTGGACGAAATCGAATTCATCGCGATTGGCGACGAGCCTTCACGGGTCAACGCGCTGCTGTCCGGCGACGTGCACCTGATCAACGAGGTCAACCCACGCTCTACCGCGCGCATCACTGCCAGTGCCAAGCACAGCGTGTTCGATGCCCCCTCGGGCAACTACACAGACTTGATCATCCGTCAGGACCAGATGCCGGGGCAGAACCCGGACTTCACCCTGGCGATGAAGTACCTGCTGGACCGCGAACAGGTCAAATCGGCAGTGTTCCGGGGCTACGCCCGCGTGGGTAATGACACGCCAATTTCTCCAGGGTCGCGCTACTTCAACGCTGATTTGCCGCAGCGCATGTACGACCCGGAAAAAGCCCGCTTCCACCTGAAAAAAGCCGGTATGGAAAAAATCACCATGGCTGTGGCGGCATCACCTGCGGCTACCGGCTCAGTGGACATTGCAGTGCTGCTGCAACAGTCCGCCAAGGAGGCAGGCCTGACCCTCAACGTCAACCGTCTGCCCAGTGACGGCTACTGGTCCAACCACTGGATGAAGCACCCGCTGAGTTTCGGCAACATCAACCCACGGCCGAACGCCGACGTGATCTTCTCGCAATTCTTCCAGTCCACTGCGCCCTGGAACGAATCGGCCTGGAAGAACGAGCAGTTCGACCAGTTGCTGATGCTGGCACGCGGTGAAACCGACGAAGCCAAGCGCGCCAAGATGTATGGCGACATGCAGACGCTGGTTCATGACCACTGCGGGATCGGCATACCGGTGTTCATCAGTAATATCGACGGTGTCGACAAGCGCATCAAAGGCTACGGCAGTAACCCGCTCGGCGGCTTCATGGGCTACATGTTCAGCGAGCAGATCTGGCTGGATGCTTGATTGCGGGTAGTTTCCCCTTTGCCGGAGCAATGCCATGAATAGCAACACACTCTGGTTGATCGGCAAGCGCTTCGGCGCTGCGATCCTGACCTTGCTGATCGTTTCCATGGTGGTCTTCGCCATTACGGCGGTGCTACCCGGCGACGCCGCTCAAGCAGCCCTCGGGCAATTCGCGACGCCTGAACAGGTCGCGGCATTGCGGATAAAAATGGGCCTGGATCAACCGGGTGTGGTGCGCTATCTGAGCTGGTTGATGAACCTGCTCAGTGGCAATTTTGGCGAGTCGGCGTCCAACGCCATGCCGGTTGCCGAACTGGTTGGCAGCCGCTTCCCCAACACTTTGATGCTGGCCGGGGCCACCGCGCTGGTTTCAGTCCCGGTGGCATTGGTGCTGGGCATCGGTTCGGCCATGGGCCGTGGCGGCCGACTGGACAGCGCATTGAGTTTCATCACGCTGGCGCTGGTCGCGGTACCGGAGTTTCTGGTGGCGACCCTCGCGGTGCTGATTTTCGCGGTTAACCTGGGCTGGCTGTCGGCGTTGTCCTATGCCAGCGATACCCACTCCCCTCTGGAATTCATCCGCACTTATGCACTGCCGGTGATGACCCTGTGCTGCGTGATTGTTGCGCAAATGGCACGCATGACCCGCGCGGCCGTCATTGATCAACTGGACAGCCCGTACGTGGAAATGGCCCGCCTGAAAGGCGTCAGCCCGGTGCGCATCGTATTGCGCCACGCGTTACTCAATGCCATCGGTCCCATTGCCAATGCCATCGCATTGAGCCTGTCGTACCTGCTTGGCGGTGTGGTGATCGTCGAGACCATCTTCAACTACCCGGGTGTCGCCAGCTTGATGGTCGACGCCGTGACCAACCGGGACATGGCCCTGGTTCAAGCCTGCACCATGTTGTTCTGCTCAGCGTATCTAGGCCTGGTGCTGATTGCCGACCTGTGCGCCATCCTTTCCAACCCGAGGCTGAGAACCCAATGAATAACCTCATTGTAAAATCGACGCCACCCGGTGCTGATCTGTCATTGGGCAAGGTCGCGCACAGCACATCATGGCTGGGTCTGGCGGGTGCATTCGTGTGCATCTTCTGGCTATTGGTGGCGCTGTTAGGGCCATGGCTAGCACCTCACCCGGTCGGTGAAGTGGTGTCCAACAACGTATTCGACAGCATGAGCGGCATGTACCCCTTTGGCACCGATTATCTGGGCCGCGACATGCTCAGCCGGGTGCTGGCCGGATCGCGCTTCACTGTCGGTCTGGCGCTGATTTCCGCTGTGCTGGCGAGCGGTCTGGGCACCAGCCTGGCGCTGCTTGCCGTGGTCGTACCGAAATGGCTGGATGAAGTGATCAGCCGCCTGATGGACGCTTTTATCTCGATCCCCAGCAAGATGCTGGCGCTGATCATGGTCTCCGCGTTTGGCTCATCGGTCACGCTGCTGATCACTACCGCAGTGCTGAGCTTTGCTCCCGGCGCATTCCGGATCGCTCGTAGTCTGGCGGTCAACATCGAAGCGCTGGAGTACGTGCAAGTCGCCCGCACCCGCGGCGAGCGCCGCTTGTACATCGCCTGTGTGGAAATCCTGCCCAACATGCTCAATCCGGTGCTGACCGATCTGGGCTTGCGCTTCGGTTTCATCGTGCTGCTGCTCAGTGGCATGAGCTTTCTCGGCCTTGGCGTGCAACCGCCCGACGCCGACCTGGGTTCGCTGGTTCGGGAAAATATCGGCGGTTTGAATCAAGGCGCGCCTGCCATCGTGATTCCGGCGCTGGCCATCGGCACCCTGACGATCGGAGTGAATCTGTTCATCGACAGGCTCTCGTCACGGCGCAGCCGACGTTCCGGGGGGCATTGATATGAGCCAATTGATCAAGGTCCAGGACCTGCGAGTCGTCGCCAGCGCAGACAGCGGCGACATTGAGATCGTCAAAGGCGTGAGCTTCGCCCTGGAAAAAGGTGAAGTGCTGGCGCTGATCGGTGAGTCCGGCTCTGGCAAAACCACGATTGCGTTGGCCTTGCTCGGCTATGCCCGACGCGGCTGCCGTCTGGCCAGTGGCACGGTGCAGATCGCCGAACACAACATGCTCGACTTGCCGGAAAGCATCCTGCAAGGGCTGCGCGGCAATCGGGTTTCGTACATTGCACAGAGCGCAGCCGCGGCCTTCAACCCGGCAAAAAGACTGATAGACCAGGTGATCGAAGGCGCGTTGATTCACGGGTTGGGCAAGCGCGCGGCGCTGGAAGCCAAAGCCATCGAACTGTTTCGCGACCTCTCGCTACCCAATCCGGAACAGATTGGTCAGCGCTTCCCGCACCAGGTCTCCGGCGGCCAACTGCAGCGGGTCATGGCGGCCATGGCACTGATCAGCGATCCGTTGCTAGTGATCCTTGACGAACCCACGACCGCACTGGACGTCACCACTCAGATCGATGTGTTGCGCGCTTTCAAGCGTGTGGTGCGTGAGCGCGGGGCGACGGCGGTCTACGTCTCTCACGACCTGGCCGTAGTGGCGCAAATGGCCGATCAGATTGTGGTACTCAAGGGTGGCCAGATCGTCGAGCAAAGCAACACCGCGGCGCTGCTCAAAGGCCCGGAGCATCCTTACACTCGAAGCCTGCTGGCCGCCGCAAGGCCGGATGCAACATTGCGCCCGGCCAGTGAGGTTGCACAAGACAAGCCGTTGCTGACCATCACGGGCATGTCTGCCGGTTATGGCAATAAAGACCTGCAGGGCAGGCCGATGATTCGCGTGCTGGAAGACATTGATCTGACCATCAACCGGGGTCAGGCGATCGGTGTAATTGGCGAGTCAGGCTCCGGCAAGTCCACCCTGGCTCGGGTCGTAGCCGGTTTACTCGATCCCGCGCGGGGCAGCTTGAAATTTGATGGCGAGCCGCTGTCAGGCGACCTGGCCGGTCGTACGGACGACCAGTTCCGGCGCATTCAAATGGTCTTCCAGAATGCCGACACCGCGCTGAATCCAATGCACAGCATCAGCACTATTCTCGGCCGCCCATTGAAGATGTACTTCAATCTCAAAGGGGCTGCCTTGCGCGAGCGTATCGATGAATTGCTCGATCTGGTGCGCCTGCCCCGGGACATGGCTGAACGACGCCCCGGCGAACTGTCTGGCGGACAAAAGCAGCGCGTCAATCTGGCTCGCGCACTGGCCGCCAAACCAGACCTGATCCTCTGCGATGAAGTGACGTCAGCACTGGACACTGTGGTCGGCGCAGCGATTCTCGAATTGCTGGGCGACTTGCGCCGGGAACTGGGTGTCTCCTATCTGTTCATCAGCCATGACATCTCCACCGTCCGGGCGTTGTGCGACGACATCGTGGTGATGTACAGCGGTCACAAGGTCGAAGAAGGCAGCCGCGAATCCTTCAGCCAGACACCGTTTCATCCCTACACCGACCTGCTTGTGCATTCGGTTCCCGAATTGCGTCAGGGTTGGCTGGAAACCTGCGGCACCACCACTTGCGGTACGCTGCCAACCATCAGCGCGCCGACCAACACACGGGAACTGTGTACCTTTTTGAACCGCTGCCCGCAACGCGTCGAAGGCCTGTGCAACCGCACCGCGCCGGGTCGCCGCGAGATCACTGGTGGCAGTCAGGTGCTCTGCCATCTGGACAGCGGCGAACTGCGGCAAAATCAACAAGAACTGGAAAACATGATCGTGGGGGCCTACGCATGAACGGGCGTTTTGTAAGGCTGGGCGAGCGCGACCGAACCACCGTGAATCTCGTGGTAGATGGCTCGCCGATTGAAGCGTTGCAAGGCGACACCTTGATGGTGGCGCTGCTGACCCAAGGCGTATCGCTGCGCCAGTCGGAGTTCGATCCGGGACGTCGCGCAGGGTTCTGTCTGATGGGCGCGTGTCAGGACTGTTGGGTCTGGACTCGCTCTGGGGAGCGTTTGCGTGCCTGCTCCAGCGAGGCCCGCGAGGGTCTGGATATTGTCACCACACAACCGGAGGCGACATGGCCACTCCACGGGTAGTCATTGTAGGGGCCGGACCAGCCGGTACACGTTGCGCACAGACGCTCCTCGCCGCCGGGATCAAACCGATCCTGATCGATGAAAATCGCCGCGATGGTGGGCAAATCTATCGTCGTCAGCCTGAAGGTTTCAAACGAGATTACGCGGCGCTGTACGGTTCCGAAGCCGACAAGGCGCGGGATCTGCACCAGAGCTTTGACCGCCTGCGCGAACACATCGACTACCGTCCCGACACGCTGGTCTGGAACCTCAGCCAGGGTCAACTGTGCTGCGTCCATCAGGGCCAGCATTCAGTTCTCAACTACGACGCGCTGATTCTCTGCACCGGTGCCACTGACCGGCTGATGCCCATCAACGGCTGGCAACTGGCCGGGACTTACAGCCTCGGCGGCGCGCAGATTGCACTCAAGGCGCAATCCGTTTCCATCGGCCACAAAGTCGTGTTCATGGGCAGCGGTCCTTTGTTATATCTGGTCGCCAGCCAATACGTGAAGGCCGGTGCCGAAGTCGCTGCGGTGCTGGACACCTCGCCGCTGAGCAAGCGGATCATGGCCACGCCCAAACTGCTGGCGCGCCCCGGCGTGCTGCTCGAAGGGATGAAGCTACTCGCGCGCCTGCGCAGCGCCAAGGTGCCGGTCCATTTGGGTGTCGAGCCTTTGCAGGTACTGGGCGACGCTCAGGCCGGTGTCAGTGGTGTGCGCTTCAAGGACGGCAAAGGCACCCCGCAACAGCTGGATTGCGACGCCGTGGCCCTGGGATATCACCTGCGACCGGAAACCCAACTGGCCGATCTGGCCGGGTGCCGCCTGCGCTTCGACGAGGTTTCCAGCCAGTGGCTGCTGGACGTCGATGAAGCAGGCCGCACCTCGGTCAGCGGTGTTTATGCCGCAGGCGACGGGGCGAAAATTCGTGGCGCGGACGCCGCTGAGCAAGCTGGGCGTCTGGCGGCGCTGGCAGTTCTGCAGGACCTGAAACTTCCGGTAGATGTCGCCGTGATGCAAACGCAAACGCGCCAGCTGGCCGTCATGGATCGCTTCCGGGTCGGGCTCGCCGAGGCCTTTCCATGGCCGTCGGCACAAGCCAGGGCGCTGCCTGACGAAGCGATTGTCTGCCGCTGCGAAATGATCAGCGCAGGCGAACTACGTGGCGTAGTCCAGGAAAAAGGTGCCTGTGAAGTCAACCGTGCCAAAGCCTTCAGCCGGGTGGGAATGGGCCGTTGCCAGGGGCGTTATTGTTCGCAGGCCGGGGCAGAAGTGATCGCCGCCGAAGCGGGCGTCGCCGTGGAGCTGGTCGGCCGTCAGCGTGGACAGGCACCGATCAAGCCGTTGTCGATGCTTACTGATGAGGTCGTGTCATGAAACAGCAAAAATCCGATGTACTGATTGTCGGCGGCGGCTTCATGGGCTCGGCTACGGCGTTTTTCCTGCGCCAGCGTGGCCAGTCGGTGACGTTGCTGGAACGCGACATGATCGGCCAGTACGCCAGCGGCGTTAACTTCGGCAACGTGCGGCGCCAGGGTCGTTTCCTGGGCCAACTGGAACTGGCCAACCGCTCCCGCGCCTTGTGGGGCCGTCTGCCGGAGCTGATTGGCGAGGATCTGGAGTTTCTGCCGAGCGGCCACATGCGCGTCTGCTATCGCGAGGATGAAATCGCCGAGCTGGAAGCCTATGCCGCAGCACCCGAAGCCCGCGAGCTGGACCTGCGTATTTACAGTGGCCGCGAACTGCATCAGCGTTTTCCATTCCTTGGGCCGGTGGTCAAAGGCGGCTCTTACGCGCCTCACGATGGTCACGCCAATCCACGGCTGGCGGCCCCCGCATTTGCCCGCGCAGCGATCCGCGCCGGAGCGCGCATTGAAGAACGCACTGAAGTCACCGAGGTGCAGAAAGTCGGCAGCCAGTTTGAAGTCACGACCCGCGACGGTCGGGTGTTCAGCGCCGATCAGTTGCTGATTACCGCAGGCGCCTGGGGACAAAAGCTGTCCACACAGTTCGGCGAGCCGGTGCCACTGGAAACGTTTGGCCCGCAGATGGCAGTCACCGAACCCGTGCCCTACGCCCTGCCAACGGTCATTGGCGTCTACACCAAAATCGCCGAGGAGGTGATTTATTTCCGCCAGATCCCCCGCGGCAACATCATCATTGGCGGCGGCTTTCGCAGCAAACCGGACATGGTCAACAAACGGGCCGTGGTCGAACCACGCAGCACCATCAATCAATTGCAGCAGATGCGGCGTTTATTGCCCGGCGTCGCCAACCTGAACATCATCCGGGTATGGAGCGGCATCGAAGGCTATCTTCCGGATTCGCTGCCAGTCATGGGCCGTAGCGGCAATGTCGATGGCCTGTTTTACGCGTTCGGCTTCTGCGGCCACGGCTTTCAGCTCGGCCCTGGTGTCGGCGATGTGATGGCCGAATTGCTCAGTACCGGCAGCACCAGCACCTCGATTGCGCCTTTCGATATCCGTCGCTTTGCCAGCGCCAGCAATCAACAGAGCAAAGCCTCATGAAGCCGCGTGTACGGGAGATATTCAACCGCCTGCTGGCATTCGATACCGTGTCATCTCAGCCGAACATGGCTCTCATTGAATACGTGCGGGATCTGCTGGCTGCCAAAGGGATTGACGCGCTGATCGTCAAGGATGAAACCGGGCTCAAAGCCAATCTGTTCGCCAGCACCGGACCAAAAGATCAGCCGGGGATTTTGCTCTCTGGCCACACCGATGTGGTGCCGGTCGCGGGCCAGGCCTGGACCATGCCAGCGTTTCAGGCCACCGAGCGCGACGGGCGGATTTACGGGCGCGGCAGTTGCGACATGAAGGGCTTCATCGCCTTGGCTATTGATTGCATGCTCGATGCCGCCGACCTGAACCTGACCCGCCCGCTGCAACTGGCGTTGTCCCACGACGAAGAAATCGGCTGCGTGGGTGTGCGACGCTTGCTGGACGTGTTGCATCTGGCGCCGCAACGGCCGTTTCTGTGCATCGTCGGTGAACCGACCAACATGCAGTTTGCGCTGGGTCACAAAGGTAAAAGCTCTTTCCGGACCTTCTGTCGCGGCCAGGAAGCGCACTCCTCTCTCGCACCGCTGGCCGTCAACGCCATTCATCTGGCAAGCGATTTCATTGCCTCGCTGCGTCTCAGTCAAAAGCAACTGCAACAACATGGCGCACAGGACGCCGACTACGACATTCCGTACAGCACGGTGCATGTCGGTCGGATCGACGGCGGCAAGGCGCTGAACATCGTGCCGAATCTTTGCACGCTGGATTTCGAACTGCGCAATCTCAATGCGGATGATCCAGAACTGTTTCTCGACCAGTTACGCGAACAGGCTGAAGCCATCGTTCACGAAGCACGCAAGGTCTCGGCAGTGGCCGCCATCGAGATCGAAACCCTGAACGAGTATCCCGGTCTGGACACTCATCCCAGCGTTGAAGCCGTGCGTTTGCTGCAAGCGTTTGCCCCGGCGGAAACCTCACGCGTCAAGGTGTCCTACGGTACCGAAGGCGGCCTGTTCGCTCAGCGTCTGAATGTTCCGGTTGTGGTCTGCGGCCCTGGTTCCATCGAGCAAGCGCACAAGCCGGACGAGTTTATCGAGGTCAGTCAAATGATTGCCGGGGAGAAATTTTTAGGCGGTTTGCTGGGATCGTTGATGCGTTGATGTGATCGCGATTCCTGTTGGAGAGATGTCCCTGTGGGAGCAGAGCTTGCTCGCGATAAGGCTGGAAGCTATTTACTTTAGATCGCATCCAGCCTTATCGCGGGCAAGCCCTGCTCCCACAGGGATTGTATTTACAGATCAATGTAGAATCGCCATCAATACCCCTGCCCGCGATCCACCTGACCCAGCATCGGCTCGCCACGCTCGAAGCGGCGAATGTTTTCCAGCAGGCCGGGGAACGCACTGTCAGGCTGGGTCATCGCAGCAATATGCGGCGTAAGCAGTATCTGCGGGTGATTCCAGAATGGATGCGCAGGATCAGCAGGCTCCTGTTGCAATACATCCAGCACTGCCGCGCTGAGCTGCCCGCTGTCCAGCACCTGCAGCAGATCCTGCTCAATCAAATGCCCACCGCGCCCCATGTTCACCAGCGCAGCGCCTTCAGGCATCTGCTCGAATAACTCGCGATTGAGAATGCCCGTGGTCTGCTCGGTCAACGGCAGTACGCATACCAGAATGTCGCACTGCCCCAGAAATGCGGACAACTGTGCGCTGCCCGCATAACACGCGACACCTTCAATCTGATGCTCACTGCGCGCCCAGCCCGATAACTCGAAGCCGAAATTCTGCAAGCTGGCGAGAATCTGTTGCGCCTGTAATCCCAGGCCCATGACACCGACTCGACGTTTGCTGGCTGGCACCAGCCGATGCGCCTGCCAATGGCTTTCAATCTGTTGCTGCCGATAACGCAACATGTCCCGGTGCAGGCTCAATACCGCGAAGCACGCGTATTCACACATGCCCCGACCAATCCCCGGATCCAGCAAGCGCACTACTGGCAATGTATCGGGAAGGCGGCTCAGATCCAGTTGATCGACACCCGCCGACAAGGCAAACACCACCTGCAAGTTCGGCAACAGAGTTTGCACGTCATCAGGGGCGAGCCAGGCGGCAAGGTAAGTGATGTCCTGCGGATCGCCAATATCAGGCCAGGCACGCCACTCGATATCGGGGGCATGTTCGGCAAACAGAGCCTTCCACTGCTCGCCCCTTGCGGGATCAGCTTTATAGAGCAACGCCATGAATGAGTCCTGAACGTGAAGGTGTCATTCATGATGCCTGAGATGCAAAGCAGCATTGGCTGAAAGGACCGCGTTTACGGCGTAGCGTGCTGTTTATGGGAGATGGCGCGACAGATTCAAGCATGTAAACGATGAACCTGTAGGAGCTGCCGAAGGCTGCGATTGCGGCCTGTCTGCTAAACAGCTTTCGCAGCTTTCGGCAGCCCTTATCAAACAACGAATAACTATCTGATTTAAATGCTTTTTACTGTAGGAGCGCTTGGTCTGGGAAGATAGCGACAGCAGAGGCGATAGAGTCATCGACTGACAGACCGAATCGCGGGCAAGCGCGCTCCTACAGGTCCTATGTTTGCCGTGAGACAGCGCGGTGTCATGGACAGCGGGACAGTTCCTACAGGAGAAGCATTTCGAGTCAAATAACCTCAATCCTGCCGCTGAACCTTGACCCCCAACGATTGCAACGCATCCCAATAACCGGGGTAGGTCTTGCCGACGCAGTCAGGGTCCTGAATCC
Source organism: Pseudomonas quasicaspiana (assembly GCF_021147825.1). Classification (NCBI taxonomy): domain Bacteria; kingdom Pseudomonadati; phylum Pseudomonadota; class Gammaproteobacteria; order Pseudomonadales; family Pseudomonadaceae; genus Pseudomonas; species Pseudomonas quasicaspiana. The sequence goes on along the minus strand of NZ_JAGTPI010000025.1, from coordinate 10,284 downwards.
GGATACCGGCGATTTTCAGTCCGGCGAGGGCGAAACACATGGCGATGCGGTGATCAGCGTGGGTATCGATCAACGCATCCACGGTGCGACCTGCCAACTGAGGATCGGCGTGGACGATCAGGTCGTCACCCTCTTCCACCGCCAGCCCCGGCGCAATGGCACACAAGCCGTGGGACAGCGCGGAGATGCGGTCACATTCCTTGACCCGCAGATTCGCGATGCCCACGAAGCGGACCGGCTGATTGTTGAAAGCTGCGAGCACGGCCAGTGTCGGAATCGCGTCCTGCATTTGCGAACCGTTGATAACGGACGGCATGTTCGGGAAACGCTCGATCAACTGACTGGCTAAGGCATCAGGCTGAGTGAAATCTTCAGTGGCGACACCCAGATCAATTGTACCGCCGGTGATGGCCTGCGCCGCCCATAAGTAAGTCGCTGCCGACGCATCCGGCTCGATATGAAAATCCGTCGCCTTGTAGCCGGTAGCCAGGACTTTCCAGGCGGTGTCGCTGATCACTTCGACTTCAGCACCAAAGGCTTTCATCGCGGCCAGTGTCAGGTCTACGTAACCGCGCGCGCCAATATCACTGCCGGTCAGCGCCACTTCAATTGGCCCCTTGCCACAGGCACCCGCCATCAACAGTGCCGAGACGTATTGGCTGGAAAGGTTACCGTCGATTTCGATACGCCCGGCCGCCAGACCGCCCTGCCCTTTGATCGCCACCGGTGGGCAGCCAGTCGGCGAGCTGACCTCGACGCCCATGCGCTGCAAGGCATCAACCAGTGGGCCGATTGGACGCTTGCGCATGTATTCGTCGCCATCAACGACAAAGTCACCCTGGAAGTTAGCCAGTGCCGCCGTCAGAAAACGCGTTGCAGTGCCCGCGTTACCCAGAAACAGCGCTTGTCCGGGCGCATGCCACTGGCCGTTGCTGGTGACCACAAAGGTGCTGTCGTCCGGCTCATCAACCTGCACGCCCATGAGGCGCAAGGCTTCTGACATCACGCGCGTGTCGTCACTCTTGAGCGCACCGCTCAAACGGCTGGTGCCTTTGGCCAGGCCAGCCAGCAACAGCGCGCGATTAGTGATGGATTTCGAGCCCGGCGGGCTCACACGCCCGATCAATGGCTGGTCGACAGGGGTTACGGTGAGAGTGGATTGTGGTCGCATGATGTCCGTGATCGTCGCCGGAAAAACACCGATGCTACCAGCAATCGGCGCCTTATTCGTCCACCGAAGCCTGATTGCGACCGTTTTTCTTCGCTTGATGAAGTGCCTGTTCGGCCCACGCAATGACAGTGCTGTAATCAGTCGTCGGCCTGGAGAGGTCAGCAGCGCCCAGGCTGATCGTGCACTTGATCGCGTGCCCTTCGTAATGCACGGTCTCAGCCTCGACCGCCAGACGCAGCCGCTCACAGAACACTGCAGCACCGGCCTTGTTGGTATCCGGCATCAGGACAGCAAACTCTTCGCCACCATAACGCCCGGCGATGTCTGCATTGCGGATATGGCTACGCAGGACCTCAGCGACACGCTGAATCACTTTATCGCCCGCCTGATGACCATACGTATCGTTGATCCGCTTGAGATGGTCGATATCACACATCACCAGCGAGGACACCGCGCCGTATCGGCTATGGCGGGCGTATTCAAGCTTGAGCAGCTCTTCCCAGTGACCCCGGTTATAGAGGCCGGTAAGACGGTCGGTGCTGGAAAGTTTCTGCAGTTCACTGTTGGCCGTCTGCAACAGATGCCGGTTACTGGCAACGTCGGTCACGTCGTAGATCACCAGACAGATATGGGTAATCTCGCTGGTGGTCGAGCGCAGCGGGAACATCGTGGTGTTCTGGTACATGAAGTCTTCCCGGCCAGTGATTGGCTGGTAATTCTTGAACCGCACCAGATATGGCCGCTGCTCCCAGATGGTGAACGCAGGCGTACCCAGAGTAATCACGTTGTCGACTTTCTTGCTGAACCACATCGGGTTGAGCTCAGGGAACAACTTGAAGATCGACTGTCCGGCCGCGTCATACGGCACCACGCCGGAGCGGTTTTCCATGAACGTATTCCAGACCTGGACCCGGTAGTCGCGGTCGAGCACTACGATCCCCACGTCGATGTTCTGGGTGACCGTCAGTAACCAATGAAGCTCTTTGATATCGATCTGATTACTCATGGGTCAGCTCATCAAGTACGCAAGTTTTTTAGTCAGACGGTCTACCGAATCTTCGGTGAACAGCATGAGCAAATCGAAGTTGATGCTATGCCCTTCAACGCTGTAGCTGATCTCTACGGCCAGGGTTTTCTGCCAGCGTGCCTGGTTGATCCGGATCAGGTCGTCAATCCCGCCCTGAGAACCCAACATCTGCGGGTGCCCCTGGGAGAACTCTACGTCGATCTGCTCGGCAATGCCGCTCAGGCAGGCACCGATCAGAATCGTGGACAGATCGAGGAGCATTTCCTCGTCGGTGTAATCCGCCGAGTCGCGATGCATCAGCGAGCCCATGTCCGCGATGTCCGAATCATGAAAAATCAACAACGCCTCGCCCGCGATGCCACCACCGATATACCCCTGACAGATGGCGGTCAACCGCTCACTGGTGTGTGCATCGGCCAACGCCATGTGCAGCTCACCCACTTCGAACATGTTGACGGTGGGTACCGGCAACTGCACGAACACGCCCAATACCTTGGCCAGCAAGGCTGCGGCCCGGCCCATGGCGACGTTGATGGTTTCGCGGAATGCATCCTGAAAGCTGATGATTGCGCCTGTCATGGCGGGCGCGATGGTAGGGACTGGCGCAGGCTCACCCAGCAAGCCCAATCGGGTCAGGGTGTTTTTCAGTTCATCGGGATCAGCCGGCTTTTTGATAAATGCCAGCGCGCCCAACTCCATGACGCGGCGCACAGCCTCGTCCTGAACGTCGCCGGAGACGACGATGATCTTCGCCTCAAGATTTTCTGCGCGAATCGCCGCCAGCGTCTGATAGCCATCCATGACCGGCATGGTCAAATCCAGCAGCATGACCTGGCCCAGTCCACGGCGCACCGCTTCAAGGCCTTCGAGCCCATTGGTCGCCTGCGTGACCGACACGCCCCACTCGGCAGGTAAAGCCCTGAGCAACTGCTTGCGGGCCATGTTCGAGTCGTCGCAAATCACCAAGGGAATCATCGGCATTGCATTGTTTCTCACTGCAAAAGAGTTCTGGCGCAAGTATCAGCGGGTTTGATTTCATGAGCGAGTGTTCGAACGGTATTGAACAAAGGCGTGTTAAACGATTTTTTCGGGTTTAACTGGCGTCAAATATTCGTTCAAATACTTGTTCGTGTTTTTGGATGCAATATTTGTGCTCAGATGTAGTATCGCTGCAAGAAGATACGGCCCTCGTTTGCGAGCGACCTCAAAATGCCCCCGTACAGCTCAGCGCTTCTCTGAGAAGCTTTTCATCCGTGGACTCTGTCCAGGTCGGCTCATCAGCCCAAAAATCGGATCGCCGTTTATACATATTCACTCTTCACTCGGTAGTTTTGTACCGGGCAATGTACCCTGATGAGCAAACGATTGCCAAAGAGGCAGACCGCCTTTATCCATACAGCTCCCCCCAATCGGTAGTTCTTCCATCCGACCGCAACACTCAGAACTTAACGGGACTCCAGCGAGAATCTGCCTCGACAAGCAGTAGTTGCGCACGTCTACGATCATCAGGAGAGCTTTATCTGCCGCAGATAGAAGATGACTCAAACCGGGCGACAAGGTAATATCGCGCAAATTTTTCAACTGATCTGGCGTGCAGTCAGGGATGTGTTCACGTACAGGGCAACGCATGTTGATGAATGAGTCGGACTCTAGCAACGCTGTCGCACTTTCGCTTGTAGTACCGGTATATAACGAAGCGGAAGCGGTTAGTATATTTATAGAAGCCGTCGGCAATGTATTTAATGGCGATGAGTCAGTTTCTCTCGAAATAATTTTCGTGAATGACGGCAGCCAGGATGAAACGCTGGAGCACCTGCAAGCTGCAATGCTTGTGGATTCACGCATAAGGATTGTCGATCTCAGCCGTAATTTTGGTAAAGAGGCGGCGCTTTCAGCCGGTCTGCAATACGCTACCGGACAGGTAATCGTCCCCCTGGATGTGGACCTTCAAGACCCTCCAGAGCTTATTCCTTCGATGATTGAAAAGTGGCGCGAAGGCTATGAAGTGGTATTGGGGCAGCGTGTTAATAGAGACTCTGATTCGTGGGCAAAACGCTCATCTGCTAATTTGTTCTATCGTGTTCACAACAAAATCGCCAGTCCAAAAATCCCGGAGAATGTCGGAGATTTTCGACTGATGGATCGCGGTGTCGTGGAGGCGCTAAAAGAGTTCCCTGAATCGCGTCGATTCATGAAAGGTCTCTTCGCATGGGTGGGCTTTCGTACAACGTCAATAGAGTATGCGAGACCTGAACGCTGCGCTGGGGAGAGCAAATTCAACGGGTGGAAACTTTGGAACTTTGCTCTGGAGGGCTTCACTAGTTTCAGCACTGACCCTTTACGGGTCTGGACCTATCTCGGGCTGACTTGCTCATTCATATCCTTTCTTTATGCATCTTTCATTGCAGTCAATGTGGTATTGCACGGTGTGGACGTGCCTGGATATGCATCACTAATGGTAGCGGTTACATTCCTGGGTGGGTTGCAATTGATTGGCATCGGTGTACTGGGTGAGTACCTCGGCAGAACTTATATTGAATCGAAACGACGTCCTATTTTTGTAGTACGTCGAACCTATGGAAGTAAGAAGTAATTATGGATCTTAAAGAGACTGACATTCTCGGCGCTGAAATCGGCCATCACTGGTATTACAATTCCAAAGTCAAAGCCATGGATAAATTTCTTGGCGACCTAGCTGTGAACAGAGTACTCGATGTGGGCGCTGGCTCAGGCTTTTTTTCGAGGCACTTGCTTGAAAACACCTCAGCAAGTGAAGCCTGGTGCGTCGATATCAGTTATGAAGCTGATGCTGATGAATCCGTCGCGGGAAAGCCAATATACTTGAGACGTTCATGCGGCCCTCTGGAAGCGGATCTGGTACTACTTATGGATGTTCTCGAGCATGTTGACGACGACATAGGCCTTTTGAAGGAATATGTAGACAAAGTGCCCCTTGGCTCCAGATTTCTCATGACAGTCCCGGCCTTTCAGTTTCTTTGGAGTGGGCATGACGATTTTTTGGATCACAAACGACGCTATACCCTCCCTCAACTTGAGTCGGTCGCCGCAGCAGCCGGCCTGAAAGTTTCAAAGGGCGCCTATTACTTTGGCGGAGTATTTCCAATCGCCGCTCTGCTAAGGATAATCGAACGCCTGAAACGCCGTAAGCAACACGCAGCATCGCAACTGGCTAAACATGGGCCTCTAGTGAATGGTGCACTCAAAGCTATCTGTAGTGCGGAACTACCCTTCATGGGGGTTAACCGGCTTGCTGGATTGACGGTATTTTGCATTGCCGAGAAAATAAAATAATGTACATTCAAGCATCTTTTTCTAGTTTCCAGCCATGACTAACGCGAACCACAAGCTTAAATCTCCAGGCCTAAGCAAGGCCCTCAGATTCGCAGTAACAGGGCTATTCATTACCCTACTTCATATCGCAGTGGCAATGCTAATGGTGGAGGTGCTAATCGCCAGCCCTTCAGTAGCAAATGGAGTTGCGTTCGGGGTATCAGCGCTGACCTCGTACATGATAAACACGCTATGGAGCTTCTCTGCCCGCCTGCAGGGTTACACCCTGATCAGGTTCATATGTGTTTCTCTGATCGGGTTTGCTGTCTCGATGTTGATCGCGCGATTGGCACAACAAGTAGGCTTGGATTATCGGATAGGCATAGCTGGAGTAGTGTTTATCGTTCCTGTGCTGACGTTTTTGCTACATAGCAAGTGGACTTATCGATAGAGTTGTATTGACGCCGGAGCAGGGATCGCAAGAGTACCTTCTCCCTTAGGATTGAACATGAATACGTGGACAAATTTTTTTATGATCAGCGGAAACATGAAAGAGCCTCGCTGGACTTTTATCAATGTTCTGCTAATCATTGCCGTGACGTCAACAACACTTCTCGGGCTGAGTGGCTTTTTTACCATGGGTACCGACCTGTGGGATGGAGTTATTGCCGCGCACGCTGTTAACATTGACCGGCCAGACATTTACCATGAGTGGTTTGGGGAGGCCGGACTATTTTTCACCCCCCTCATTTATGACGTTATTTATTATGGTCACGGGCTGATTGGGTACGAAAAGCTGGCAAAATTTTTTACTATATTATTTTTAGGCCTTGCATCAATAGAAGTATCTAAGATTATCAAGCGTTACTTTCAGGTACCGCCAAGTATCGCAAACTATGCAGCACTCCTATTTTTTCTCTCTCCTGCGTGGGTCCTGTATTACTCAAACATCTATCTCATGCATTCGTTCAGCCTATTCCTTACGCTGATATGCACACGCCACCTATTAGAGCGACGGCTTGTATGGCTGACCTTACCGGTCCTGCTGCTTTCTTTCCAACAATCGTCAGATGCTCCATTAGCGATTTCGCTGATTCTCCTTAGTAGCGTTTATATTCATACAAGCACCAAGGAGCGCATCATTAATGCAGCAGCCATCGTATTTATCGTTATAGGCTTCTTCCTACTGCGAAAACTATTTCCCACGCACGGACTTTACGCCAACTACAACAAAATAGACCCACAGAACATATTAAACATCAAAGACTATTTAAGGTACTTAAAATACTTCATCACCCTGTATTTCCCTTTTTTCGCAATAGCAACGGCGTTGATTATTTTCAGCCGAAATTTTATCATGGGTAAGAGCCTAGCCATTTTAATCGCAGGGATCATGCTGAACTGTGTTGCCTATGTTGCTGTTGGAAAAATTCCTTACTTTTCAGAAATAGGATCAATGCACGGTGAGTCGTTGAGATTTACATTTACCAGCACCGTCTTCGCGGCACTCCTGATACCTATCGTATGGCAAGCTTCAGCGTTCTACCCTAAAGTCAGAACCCCTATAATAGTCGCGCTGATGATTTATGCATGTACGATTAATATATTCGCTCATCAGGGAAAGATGAAAGAGGTACTTTTCCAGCGTGGCATGATTGCTGAGCTCATGAAAATTCCAGACCTACCCGAATGTGTAGTCAATATACATAGTGAAGGCGTCGCAGTATTGACAATATATGAATACGGAGATATTTTCTATAAAGCTTATGGAAAGACGGCACACCTTATTTTAGGGGCATCTCTATCTCCCCAAGATGACAGCAATAAACTTTACCAAGACTTTCCCACGGAAAGATATCGCTATAAATATTTCATTCCGCAGCAACAGCCGAGCTGTACCGTAGGGCTTAACGTCAAAACAAATCTTGCAAAACTACCACTACCAAGCACGCTATACCACTACTTTTCGGGTGACAACTCCGATATTGTCGACCTAAACCCCTTTCGCTAGAAGTTCATTAGCAAGCGGCCTCGCGTGTGGAGATCGCGACTCAATTGCGTAATTCTCCTTGAGCTGCTGAGTTTGCAACGCCTGACAAAACTTGAGTACTTCAGTAGGTGAAGCCGACGCAACGGAGGGCAGCAGAGAATCCATGCCATTCACCGCCCCATCGCAACCGACAGCACAAGCGTTCCAAAAATAACCATTCTGACTATAGGTTGAAACAACGGCGCCGCTTAAAATTCGTCTCACACTGGCACGCGGTCGTCGTTGTTTTTCCGTTGCGCCCATTCAAGGATCAGAAGCTGTCCAGTGCGGTTGTCGGCCAGCATTCAAGGGCATGATGCGTTCATATGAATACACCCGCTACGTTGCCTGCCGGGCATGCCGCTGCAGCCCCCAAAGCCCGCTCTTCATCCTTATTGCTTCGCCTGGGCGCTGTCGCCATTACCACTGCGGTGTTCATCATCGATACGGTGACTTCACTGGACGTTGCGGTGGCGGTGCTTTATGTCATGGTCATTCTGTTGTCGGTGAACATTTTCAGTCGCCATGGTTTGACTATCGTCGCCTTGAGCTGCCTGTTTCTGACGATCATTTCCTTTTTGCTGACCCACGGCCAGGACGCCGAGTTACCCGCCGTCGCCCGTTGCCTGGTGAGCATCGCCGCAATCGGAATTACCACTGTGCTGGCGCGCAGCAACAAGGCGGTCAATGACCGGTTACAGGAGCAGGTCTGCCTGCTCGCCGAGGCGCATCAGGCATTGCGTCGCAGCGAAGCTTTTCTGATTGATGCCCAGCGTCTGAGCCGGACCGGCAGCGTCGGCTTTCGGGTGCCTGATCTGGAGATGCACTGGTCGGAAGAAACTCAGCGGATTTTCGAGTACGAAGCGGGTGCTCACGCGTCCATAGACCGTGTCCTGCAAAGAACCCATCCCGATGACCTGGCCCTCGTGCTGGATTGCATTGCTCAGGCACGAAAACTGACCCCTGACCTGAGCGTCGAGCACCGTCTGCTGATGCCTGACGGACGCATCAAACATCTGCACATGCTCGCGCACCTGACCCACGATCAGGACGGCAACTGCGAATAGGTCGGGGCCTTGATGGACGTGACCGCGTCCAGGCAGGCCGAAGAAGCGCTGCACCGCTCACAGACCGAACTGGCCCATGTCACCCGCGTCACGACCCTGGGCGAACTGACCGCCTCGATTGCTCATGAAGTGAATCAACCTCTGGCGGCGGTCACGACCAACGCCGAAGCGTCGCTGCGCTGGCTCAATCGCAGAGAACCGGATATCACCGAAGCCGCGCAGGCACTGGAGCGCATTCTCAGTGAAACCTTCAGGGCCAGTGAAGTGATCCGGCGTATTCGCGCCTTGTCGCGTAAAGCCGACCCGCAAAGAGCCCCCGTGGACTTGCGGGAAATCATCGAGGACTCAGTGAGTCTGGTCGCTCGGGAAATCCAACGCGCCCGGGTCGAACTGGTGCAGGACATCGCCCGCGATGTACCCAGGGTCATGGGCGACCGCATTCAGTTGCAGCAAGTACTGGTCAATCTGTTGATCAACGGTATACAGGCCATGGGCGGCAATCAGGGCTCGCTACGCAAGATGAGCGTGCGCTTGCACCATGAGTCGCAAAATGAAGTAGTGGTAGAGGTGCGCGACAGTGGGCCGGGTATTCAGCCCGACGACATGGGACGTCTGTTCAATGCGTTTTTCACTACAAAACCTGAAGGCATGGGAATGGGATTGTCTATCTGCCGCTCGATCATCGACGCACACGGCGGCAGGATCTGGGCCCAGAGCAAGCTTGGCGAAGGGGCAGTGCTGCTTTTCGCCCTCCCCGGAGAACCAGAGCCTCCTCATGAACGATGACCATCCGATGAACCTGAGCGCTGTCAAAATCAGCCACGATCCGATCGTTTTCATCGTTGATGACGACGCAGCCCTGCGCGATGCGTTGAGCAGCCTGCTGCGCTCCATCGGCCTACGGGTCGAGACGTTCCCTTCCGTGGTCGACTTCACTCAGTTTCAGCGGCCGGATGTACCCAGTTGCCTGGTACTCGATGTTCGCCTGCAAGGCACCAGCGGTCTGGATTTCCAGAACGAACTGGTGCGCGCCAACATCGACCTGCCCATTGTGTTCATGACCGGCCACGGCGACATCGCCATGACGGTACGCGCCATGAAAGCGGGTGCCGTAGACTTCCTGGCCAAACCGCTCCGTGAGCAGGACTTGCTGAACGCAGTGTCTGCGGCGCTGGAAAAAGACAAAAGCGTTCGGCAGGCCAACAGGAACGTCCATGAAATACGCACTCGTTTCGAAACTCTGACGCCACGCGAGAAAGAGATCATGGCCCTGGCGGCTTCAGGCCTGATGAACAAACAGATCGCCGGTGAAATAGGCCTGAGCGAAATCACCGTCAAAATCCACCGCGGCCATGCCATGAAGAAAATGAACGCAAAGTCATTTGCGGAGCTGGTGCGCATGGCCGAGACGCTGGAGTTGGGGAAGTGATGTGGTACCTGGTCTGGGCCGCATTCCTGACGGCACAGATACATCCAATGTACCGGACCCTTCGCGAATAAATTCGCTCCCACGGATTTTCGTACGGCTTCAGGTTCATGAAGAGCCTGTGGGACCGAATTCATTCGGGAAGGCGGCATTCCTGACGACACAGCTACATCGAATGTACCGGACCCTTCGCGAATAAATTCGCTCCCACGGATTTTCGTACGGCTTCAGGTTCATGAAGAGCCTGTGGGACCGAATTCATTCGGGAAGGCG